>WIJN01000033.1:0-5079 GCA_009496085.1 Streptococcus mitis
AAAAAAGTGTTGACAAGCGAAAGCGACTGTGATATACTAATATAGTTGTCACTTGAGAGAAGTGAGTGACAAAGACCTTTGAAAACTGAACAAGACGAACCAATGTGCAGGGCACTACAACTAAGGTTGTAGTACTGAACAATGAAAAAACAATAAATCTGTCAGTGACAGAAATGAGTGAGAACTCAAACTTTTAATGAGAGTTTGATCCTGGCTCAGGACGAACGCTGGCGGCGTGCCTAATACATGCAAGTAGAACGCTGAAGGAGGAGCTTGCTCTTCTGGATGAGTTGCGAACGGGTGAGTAACGCGTAGGTAACCTGCCTGGTAGCGGGGGATAACTATTGGAAACGATAGCTAATACCGCATAATAGCAGTTGTTGCATGACAACTGTTTGAAAGGTGCAATTGCACCACTACCAGATGGACCTGCGTTGTATTAGCTAGTTGGTGGGGTAACGGCTCACCAAGGCGACGATACATAGCCGACCTGAGAGGGTGATCGGCCACACTGGGACTGAGACACGGCCCAGACTCCTACGGGAGGCAGCAGTAGGGAATCTTCGGCAATGGACGGAAGTCTGACCGAGCAACGCCGCGTGAGTGAAGAAGGTTTTCGGATCGTAAAGCTCTGTTGTAAGAGAAGAACGAGTGTGAGAGTGGAAAGTTCACACTGTGACGGTATCTTACCAGAAAGGGACGGCTAACTACGTGCCAGCAGCCGCGGTAATACGTAGGTCCCGAGCGTTGTCCGGATTTATTGGGCGTAAAGCGAGCGCAGGCGGTTAGATAAGTCTGAAGTTAAAGGCTGTGGCTTAACCATAGTACGCTTTGGAAACTGTTTAACTTGAGTGCAAGAGGGGAGAGTGGAATTCCATGTGTAGCGGTGAAATGCGTAGATATATGGAGGAACACCGGTGGCGAAAGCGGCTCTCTGGCTTGTAACTGACGCTGAGGCTCGAAAGCGTGGGGAGCAAACAGGATTAGATACCCTGGTAGTCCACGCCGTAAACGATGAGTGCTAGGTGTTAGACCCTTTCCGGGGTTTAGTGCCGTAGCTAACGCATTAAGCACTCCGCCTGGGGAGTACGACCGCAAGGTTGAAACTCAAAGGAATTGACGGGGGCCCGCACAAGCGGTGGAGCATGTGGTTTAATTCGAAGCAACGCGAAGAACCTTACCAGGTCTTGACATCCCTCTGATCGCTCTAGAGATAGAGTTTTCCTTCGGGACAGAGGTGACAGGTGGTGCATGGTTGTCGTCAGCTCGTGTCGTGAGATGTTGGGTTAAGTCCCGCAACGAGCGCAACCCCTATTGTTAGTTGCCATCATTTAGTTGGGCACTCTAGCGAGACTGCCGGTAATAAACCGGAGGAAGGTGGGGATGACGTCAAATCATCATGCCCCTTATGACCTGGGCTACACACGTGCTACAATGGCTGGTACAACGAGTCGCAAGTCGGTGACGGCAAGCTAATCTCTTAAAGCCAGTCTCAGTTCGGATTGTAGGCTGCAACTCGCCTACATGAAGTCGGAATCGCTAGTAATCGCGGATCAGCACGCCGCGGTGAATACGTTCCCGGGCCTTGTACACACCGCCCGTCACACCACGAGAGTTTGTAACACCCGAAGTCGGTGAGGTAACCGTAAGGAGCCAGCCGCCTAAGGTGGGATAGATGATTGGGGTGAAGTCGTAACAAGGTAGCCGTATCGGAAGGTGCGGCTGGATCACCTCCTTTCTAAGGAAAAGGAACTGCGCATTGGTCTTGTTTAGTCTTGAGAGGTCTTGTGGGGCCTTAGCTCAGCTGGGAGAGCGCCTGCTTTGCACGCAGGAGGTCAGCGGTTCGATCCCGCTAGGCTCCATTGGTGAGAGATCACCAAGTAATGCACATTGAAAATTGAATATCTATATCAAATAGTAACAAGAAAATAAACCGAAAACGCTGTAGTATTAATAAGAGTTTATGACTGAAAGGTCAAAAAATAAGGTTAAGTTAATAAGGGCGCACGGTGGATGCCTTGGCACTAGGAGCCGAAGAAGGACGTGACAAACGACGATATGCCTTGGGTAGCTGTAAGTAAGCGATGATCCAGGGATTTCCGAATGGGGGAACCCAACAGGTACTACCTGTTACCCGCATCTGTTAAGGATGTGAGGAGGAAGACGCAGTGAACTGAAACATCTAAGTAGCTGCAGGAAGAGAAAGCAAAAGCGATTGCCTTAGTAGCGGCGAGCGAAACGGCAGGAGGGCAAACCGAAGAGTTTACTCTTCGGGGTTGTAGGACTGCAATGTGGACTCAAAGATTATAGAAGAATGATTTGGGAAGATCAGCCAAAGAGAGTAATAGCCTCGTATTTAAAATAGTCTTTGTACCTAGCAGTATCCTGAGTACGGCGGGACACGCGAAATCCCGTCGGAATCTGGGAGGACCATCTCCCAACCCTAAATACTCCCTAGTGACCGATAGTGAACCAGTACCGTGAGGGAAAGGTGAAAAGCACCCCGGGAGGGGAGTGAAATAGAACCTGAAACCGTGTGCCTACAACAAGTTCGAGCCCGTTAATGGGTGAGAGCGTGCCTTTTGTAGAATGAACCGGCGAGTTACGTTATGATGCGAGGTTAAGTTGAAGAGACGGAGCCGTAGGGAAACCGAGTCTGAACAGGGCGAATTAGTATCATGACGTAGACCCGAAACCATGTGACCTACCCATGAGCAGGTTGAAGGTGCGGTAAGACGCACTGGAGGACCGAACCAGGGCACGTTGAAAAGTGCTTGGATGACTTGTGGGTAGCGGAGAAATTCCAAACGAACTTGGAGATAGCTGGTTCTCTCCGAAATAGCTTTAGGGCTAGCGTCGACATTAAGATTCTTGGAGGTAGAGCACTGTTTGGGTGAGGGGTCCATCCCGGATTACCAATCTCAGATAAACTCCGAATGCCAATGAATTATGGTCGGCAGTCAGACTGCGAGTGCTAAGATCCGTAGTCGAAAGGGAAACAGCCCAGACCACCAGCTAAGGTCCCAAAATAATTGTTAAGTGGAAAAGGATGTGGGGTTGCACAGACAACTAGGATGTTAGCTTAGAAGCAGCTATTCATTCAAAGAGTGCGTAATAGCTCACTAGTCGAGTGACCCTGCGCCGAAAATGTACCGGGGCTAAAACAATTTACCGAAGCTGTGGATACCTTTATAGGTATGGTAGGAGAGCGTTCTATGTGTGAAGAAGGTGTACCGTGAGGAGTGCTGGAACGCATAGAAGTGAGAATGCCGGTATGAGTAGCGAAAGACAGGTGAGAATCCTGTCCACCGTAAGACTAAGGTTTCCAGGGGAAGGCTCGTCCGCCCTGGGTTAGTCGGGACCTAAGGAGAGACCGAAAGGTGTATCCGATGGACAACAGGTTGATATTCCTGTACTAGAGTATGTAGTGATGGAGGGACGCAGTAGGCTAACTAAAGCAGACGATTGGAAGAGTCTGTCTAAGCAGTGAGGTGTGATATGAGTCAAATGCTTATATCTATAACATTGAGCTGTGATGGGGAGCGAAGTTTAGTAGCGAAGTTAGTGACGTCACACTGCCAAGAAAAGCTTCTAGCGTTTAAACATACTCTACCCGTACCGCAAACCGACACAGGTAGTCGAGGCGAGTAGCCTCAGGTGAGCGAGAGAACTCTCGTTAAGGAACTCGGCAAAATGACCCCGTAACTTCGGGAGAAGGGGTGCTGATTTAGGTCAGCCGCAGTGAATAGGCCCAAGCAACTGTTTATCAAAAACACAGCTCTCTGCTAAATCGTAAGATGATGTATAGGGGGTGACGCCTGCCCGGTGCTGGAAGGTTAAGAGGAGTGCTTAGCGTAAGCGAAGGTATGAATTGAAGCCCCAGTAAACGGCGGCCGTAACTATAACGGTCCTAAGGTAGCGAAATTCCTTGTCGGGTAAGTTCCGACCCGCACGAAAGGCGTAATGATTTGGGCACTGTCTCAACGAGAGACTCGGTGAAATTTTAGTACCTGTGAAGATGCAGGTTACCCGCGACAGGACGGAAAGACCCCATGGAGCTTTACTGCAGTTTGATATTGAGTGTCTGTACCACATGTACAGGATAGGTAGGAGTCTATGAGATCGGGACGCCAGTTTCGAAGGAGACGATGTTGGGATACTACCCTTGTGTTATGGCCACTCTAACCCAGATAGGTGATCCCTATCGGAGACAGTGTCTGACGGGCAGTTTGACTGGGGCGGTCGCCTCCTAAAAGGTAACGGAGGCGCCCAAAGGTTCCCTCAGAATGGTTGGAAATCATTCGCAGAGTGTAAAGGTATAAGGGAGCTTGACTGCGAGAGCTACAACTCGAGCAGGGACGAAAGTCGGGCTTAGTGATCCGGTGGTTCCGTATGGAAGGGCCATCGCTCAACGGATAAAAGCTACCCTGGGGATAACAGGCTTATCTCCCCCAAGAGTTCACATCGACGGGGAGGTTTGGCACCTCGATGTCGGCTCGTCGCATCCTGGGGCTGTAGTCGGTCCCAAGGGTTGGGCTGTTCGCCCATTAAAGCGGCACGCGAGCTGGGTTCAGAACGTCGTGAGACAGTTCGGTCCCTATCCGTCGCGGGCGTAGGAAATTTGAGAGGATCTGCTCCTAGTACGAGAGGACCAGAGTGGACTTACCGCTGGTGTACCAGTTGTCTTGCCAAAGGCATCGCTGGGTAGCTATGTAGGGAAGGGATAAACGCTGAAAGCATCTAAGTGTGAAACCCACCTCAAGATGAGATTTCCCATGATTTTATATCAGTAAGAGCCCTGAGAGATGATCAGGTAGATAGGTTAGAAGTGGAAGTGTGGCGACACATGTAGCGGACTAATACTAATAGCTCGAGGACTTATCCAAAGTAACTGAGAATATGAAAGCGAACGGTTTTCTTGATTTGAATAGATATTCAATTTTGAGTAGGTATTACTCAGAGTTAAGTGACGATAGCCTAGGAGATACACCTGTACCCATGCCGAACACAGAAGTTAAGCCCTAGAACGCCGGAAGTAGTTGGGGGTTGCCCCCTGTGAGATATGGAAGTCGCTTAGCT
>WIJN01000034.1:0-2797 GCA_009496085.1 Streptococcus mitis
TTGTACCATCTTTGCCAACTTTAACATCTGTTACTGTTGGGTTTGATTTCTTAACTTCGTCTGCTACCTTAGCTTTTTCTGCTTCAGTCAAGTTGCTTGGATCTACAACTGGTGTTACCGCTGGATCTTTAACGACTTTATTAGTTGGATCTTTTACAGTCACTTTAACTGGAACTTCATCCTTAGAACCATCTGGGTATGTTACAACGACTGTTGGTGTCTTATCACCTGGTGTTGTTGTATCCACTGGATCCTTGAATTCTACTGTTGTACCCTTAGGAAGATCTTTAACATTTCCAATTGAATCTTTGGCATTTGGTTTGTCTCCTGGTTTAACAGTTTGATCTTTAGCTACTGGAGTGTTCTTGTCTGCGTCTGTATCCTTAGTTGATGGATCTTCAACAGTCACTTTAACTGGGACTTCATCTTGTGAACCATCTGGGTAAGTTACTACTACTGTCGCATCTTTTTCACCTGGTGTTGTTGTATCTACTGGATCCTTGAAGGCTACTGTTGTGCCCTTAGGAAGATCTTTTACGTTACCAATTGAATCTTCTGCTTTTGGTGTTGTTCCTTTATCTACAGTTTGTGCTTTTGGAGTTGGAGTGTTGTTTTCTGCATCAGATGTCTTCTCTGGATCTTTTACAGTTACTTTAACTGGAACTTCATCCTTAGAACCATCTGGGTATGTCACAACAACTGTCGCTCCTTTATCACCTGGGGTAGTTGTGTCTACTGGTGTCTTGAACTCTACTGTTGTGCCCTTAGGAAGATCTCCGACATTACCGATAGAATCTTTAGCAGATGGTTTATCTCCTGGTTTAACAGTTTGATCTTTACCTGTTGGAGTGTTATTATCTGCATCTGTATTTGGTTTAAGCGGATCTGTACCTTTTTCTACTTCTTCCTTATCAGTTAAGCCATCGCCGTCTGTATCAGATTTAGTAGGGTCTGTACCTTTCTCTACTTCTTCCTTATCAGTCAAGCCGTCACCGTCTGTATCCTTAGTTTCTGGATCTTCAACAGTCACTTTAACTGGGACTTCATCTTGTGAACCATCTGGGTAAGTTACTACTACTGTCGCATCTTTTTCACCTGGTGTTGTTGTATCTACTGGATCCTTGAAGGCTACTGTTGTGCCCTTAGGAAGATCTTTTACGTTACCAATTGAATCTTCTGCTTTTGGTGTTGTTCCTTTATCTACAGTTTGTGCTTTTGGAGTTGGAGTGTTGTTTTCTGCATCAGATGTCTTCTCTGGATCTTTTACAGTTACTTTAACTGGAACTTCATCCTTAGAACCATCTGGGTATGTCACAACAACTGTCGCTCCTTTATCACCTGGGGTAGTTGTGTCTACTGGTGTCTTGAACTCTACTGTTGTGCCCTTAGGAAGATCTCCGACATTACCGATAGAATCTTTAGCAGATGGTTTATCTCCTGGTTTAACAGTTTGATCTTTACCTGTTGGAGTGTTATTATCTGCATCTGTATTTGGTTTAAGCGGATCTGTTCCTTTTTCTACTTCTTCCTTATCAGTCAAGCCATCGCCGTCTGTATCAGATTTAGTAGGGTCTGTACCTTTTTCTACTTCTTCCTTATCAGTCAAGCCATCGCCGTCTGTATCGGCTTTAGTAGGGTCTGTACCTTTTTCTACTTCTTCCTTATCAGTCAAGCCATCGCCATCTGTATCGGCTTTAGTAGGGTCTGTTCCTTTCTCTACTTCTTCCTTATCAGTCAAGCCATCGCCGTCTGTATCAGATTTAGTAGGATCTGTTCCTTTTTCAGCTTCTTCCTTATCAGTCAAGCCATCGCCGTCTGTATCAGATTTAGTAGGGTCTGTACTTTTTTCTACTTCTTCCTTATCAGTTAAGCCATCGCCGTCTGTATCGGCTTTAGTAGGATCTGTTCCTTTCTCTACTTCTTCCTTATCAGTCAAGCCATCGCCGTCTGTATCAGCTTTCTTAGGATCTGTTCCTTTTTCAGCTTCTTCCTTATCAGTCAAGCCATCGCCGTCTGTATCAGCTTTCTTAGGATCTGTTCCTTTTTCAGCTTCTTCCTTATCAGTCAAGCCATCGCCGTCTGTATCCTTAGTTGTTGGATCTTCAGGTGAACTTGGGTCTTTAACCGTTACTTTAACTGGAACTTCTTCTGTAGATCCATCTGGGTAAGTGACAACTACTGTCGCATCTTTTTCGCCTGGTGTTGCTGTATCTACTGGATCCTTGAAGGCTACTGTTGTACCCTTAGGAAGATCTTTTACATTACCAATTGAATCTTCTGCTTTTGGTGTTGTTCCTTTGTCTACTGTTTGTGGTTTAGCTGTTGGTGTGTTCTTATCTGCATCTGTTGGTGCTGAACTTGGGTCTTTAACCGTCACCTTAACTGGAACTTCTTCTGTAGAGCCATCTGGGTATGTTACAACTACTGTCGCATCTTTTTCACCTGGTGTTGCTGTATCTACTGGATCCTTGAAGGCTACTGTTGTACCCTTAGGAAGATCTTTTACATTACCAATTGAATCTTCTGCTTTTGGTGTTGTTCCTTTGTCTACTGTTTGTGGTTTAGCTGTTGGTGTGTTCTTATCTGCATCTGTTGGTGCTGAACTTGGGTCTTTAACCGTCACCTTAACTGGAACTTCTTCTGTAGAGCCATCTGGGTATGTTACAACTACTGTCGCATCTTTTTCACCTGGTGTTGCTGTATCTACTGGATCCTTGAAGGCTACTGTTGTACCCTTAGGAAGATCTTTTACATTACCAATTGAATCTTCTGCTTTTGGTGTTGTTCCTTTGTCTAC
>WIJN01000035.1:0-2560 GCA_009496085.1 Streptococcus mitis
TTTTAAAAAAACCAAATCTCGATAAAAAGTACGCATTTTTTTAAAAGAGAAAAAGAGCTCCGAAAAGCTGTTATAGCAGCATTTAGGGGCTCTTTGTTTTCAAAAAACTGTCAAAGATGGGATTATACACTATTTATCTGAAATTGCAAGAGAAAAGTTTATTTTTTAATCAACGTAATCTCCGCCTTCAAAGCCGTAGTATTCTTCCAAACTGAGACCACTCTCAGCAATTTCTTTAGCTTCTTTTCCGACATAACGAAGGTGCCATTCTTCAGCCATATAGCCTGTTTCCTTTTCCTTGCCTTTGAGATAACGGACAACAAAACCATAATCAGCTGCATGGTCCAGGAGCCATTGGGCTGCTTTTTCTTCTGTTACCAAATCACCATTTGTCCCAATCACATCAAAGGCCAAGCCAGTTTGGTGTTCGCTATAGCCAGGACGGGCAGAATAACGGTCGGCAGCTTCTTTCCCATCTTGATTGACATAATCTTGATAGAGCTTAGTCTGAGTTTCATAACTTCTAAAACCACTGTAATGGTCGCTGATTGGGAAACCTGCCTCTTGCATCGCTTTGATGAGTTTGACCAGCTCTGCCTTGGCTGTTGGATTTTCCCCTGGTTTATAGTCTTTCGACAAAGGATAATGTTTATTTGCTACGATGATTTCATCGTATTTCCCTTGGATGCTGTAGTAGTCACCTTTATTGACCACTTCTGCTTTTTTCTGGGAAGCTCCCTGAGATTTACTGCCGACTGCTCCATCAGCTTTGGCTGTTTGTTCTGTTTTAGCCGCTTCATCTTCATTTTTTGTTTTTTCCTGTGAACAAGCTGCTAAACTCAAGGCTAGCAAGGCTGTCAAGACAAGATATCTTTTTTTCATTTCTACTCCTTTATTTCTAATAATTTATCTACTTCTGACGATAAACGTTTGACTAATTGTTTAATCTCATCCGGTTTTGCTTGACATATTTCTGAGGTCATTTCTTCAAAGGGAACCCACCAAACTGGACCACGTCCATTGAGACCGTAACCATTCATATCACCTCTTCGTCTAGGAAACATATGCCAGTGGAGGTGAGCATCGCCATTGCCAAGAAGTTCGATATTCATTTTCTCAGCAGCAAAGGCCTTGGCAACTGCCTCTTGGACTAGACTCATTTCCTCTAGAAAACGGAGTCTCATTTCCTTTTCTAAATGGTGCAATTCCGTGACGTGTTCCTTGGCTAGAAAGAGACTATAGCCTGCAAAATACTGGTGATCTCCAATCACAAGATAGCCTGTTTCCAACTCTTTGACAAAGTAAGGATTGTCCCCAGCTTTAATGAGCTCAATTCTCTGGCAAATAAGGCACATATTAGTCTACCAACCCGCTCTTAAGGTAAGCATCAACCATACGCTCTGTTGCGACCACCGAGTCAATATGAGTGCGTTCATATGAATGGCTAGACTCGATACCAGCACCGAGAAGGGCGTGTTTGACTTCTGCACCTGCAGACATAGCTGCCGAAGCGTCCGAACCATAAAATGGATAGATGTCCAGCTTAAATGGAATATCTTGCTCTTTAGCCAAGGCAACCAAATGTTGACGGAAGTCATAGTGATAAGGTCCTGAAGCATCCTTGACACAGATAGACACTGTGTACTCATCTGTTTGCTGATCATCCCCCATAGCTCCCATATCCACAGCCAGATATTCTACTACCTGAGCAGGAATATTAGAGTTAGCACCATGCCCCACTTCTTCAAAGACTGAAAAAGCAAAATGGGTTGTTACTGGCAATTCAATCTTCTCTTCCTTATAAATGCGAAGTAGGTTAAGCAAAATCGCTGCGCTGACCTTATCGTCCAAATGACGAGACTTGATAAATCCTGTCTCTGTCACGACAGTTCGTGGGTCAAAGCTGATAAAATCACCAACCTCAATCCCCAAGGCACGAGTTTCTTTTTCATTGGTCACTTTTGCATCCAAACGCACTTCCATATTGTCCTGGGTGCGTTCTGCAGTTCCTGCATCCTTGTAGACATGGCAAGAAGTTTGGTGGATGAGGATGGTGCCTGATAGCTTTTGATCTGTACTAGCCACATGAACGGTACAGTTTTCTCCTTCAATCATGTTCCAAGGAAAACCACCGATACGGTCCAATTTGAGACGGCCGTCTGGTTTGACAGCACGGACAATAGCACCCAGCGTATCTACATGGGCAGTCACATAGCGTTGTTGCTCATCATTTTGACCTTTGATAGTCACATTGACACCGCCCTTGGTTGTACGAACTGGCTGGTAACCAAAACCTTCTAGAGTCTTGACTAAATAGTCCGAAATCTCCCGAGTGAAGCCCGTTGGCGACGCAATGGCTGTCAGTTCTTTGATATATTCTACTGTTTGATTCATTTCTTCACCTCTTTTGCTACCTATTATAACACATTTATCAGGCTCTATAATATTTGTAGTGGGTAAATCCCCTATGGATATTATGGAGCCTATTTTGTTGTAGAAAAAAAGTCCCATAAGATCTATAATGAAAAGCAACCAAACCATCATTAGAAAGAATCCTATG
>WIJN01000036.1:0-1966 GCA_009496085.1 Streptococcus mitis
AATCCCATCTTTGACAGTTTTTTGAAAACAAAGAGCCCCTAAATGCTGCTATAACAGCTTTTCGGAGCTCTTTTTCTCTTTTAAAAAAATGCGTACTTTTTATCGAGATTTGGTTTTTTTAAAAATTTTTTTCATATTTTTTTCGCTTATAATCTCAAAATCAGTTTGGAAGCCAAATGCTTGGTGGAGTTGATCCGTGATAGTTGTTCTGGTGTAAGTTGGAAGATATCCTACTCCATAAAGATGTTTGAACTTATAATTGCGTAAGGTTTGGATGAGTTCTGAACAGGTGACTGTTTCTCCTATTTGTTTTTCCAAGAGACGATAAATCATTAGTGCTAGGAAACAAATAGTGAAATGTGCTTGAATCCTATCTGAACGGCTGAGATAAACTGGTCTGGCTCGTAGTTCCTGCTTCATGATACGAAAACTCTCTTCAATTTCCCACCGCCTTTGATTGATGGCTACAATTGTCTGAATATCTTCATCTAGATTAGTAGCTACAGCGTAAAGACCGTCATATTGAGCCTCTTCTTGAATTCGTTCCTCATAAAGAGTTAGAATCCTTTTCTCGGCGATTTCCCCCTCCTTAGTAGTACTTGTTTCTTTCAGAAATCTCTTAAAATCGGTTTGTCTCTTCATGGTAGCTTGGCTGGGCTTGCCCAGTAACTTACTAGCCCGTTCAATCTGTTTCTCTCGTATCGTTCGATGATAATCTTGATATTTAGTAGAAAAGGTCACAATCAAGCGTTGATTTGGTAAGTCTTCATCATAAAAAGGAGATTCTTTAAAGAAGAGTTGTTTTTTTAATTCCTCCCTGTGTTCTAGCTCATCTAGATTGTAAAAGATAGGATTCTTATCCCCAACCATTCGCCAACCACTTTTATCCAAAGCCCAACCTCTGTATTCTTTCTTTAACTTCTTGATAGATTGAGTTGTGACATAGGAACGTTCTCCAAAAGAATTGTACATCTTATTGGCTTTTGATGAGAGTCCAGCATCTGTACAGACTACAAATTTTGAAGCCTTATAATCCTTGACAATCTTTCTTTCTAATGGTTTAAGAGTTGTTTGTTCATTTGTATTTCCAGGGTGGATACAGAAAGCTAGGGGAATTCCTTGATTGTCCATAAAGAGTCCCATCTCCACAATTGGATTTGGGCGATGTTCTTTAGATGGGCCGTATTGTCTCAGAAGCCCCTCCTCATCTTCATCTTCAATTTCAAAATAGAAGTTAGTACAGTCATAGTAGAGGACTTCTGTCTGTCGTTGGGTCATCTTTTTTGAAGTTTGATAGGTTTGTTCTTGTATAAACTCTGTTTCATTAGAAATAACTTCAAGAGCCCGATAAAAATGTTGGAGTTCAAATTCTTTAGGTTCGAGTAATGTTTTTGAAAATTCTAGGGTAGATCGTTTTGAAGCAGGAGCTAGAATCCGTCCATAAATCAAGCGAGATAGGATCTCATCTAGAGAGAAATTAAAACGATGTCGTTTTTGGATTTCTTTGTTAATTCTAGGCAGATCTAATTGATGATAGAGGTCTTGTAGGAAGAGATAGCCTCCATGATATTCGTTCAATTGATTTTGTTTTAACTGTTTGTTTTGACTAAAGGTAATGAGGAAATCTTTATTTTCTTCTTTTTCTTTCTCGGTTAATTCCTTAGCACGTAAACGAGCCCACTCAAGAGGTTCCATATCAGGATGTTCTTTTAAGATTGTGTTATGATTGCCTAGGTTTTCTACGATAGTAGAAGTCCGTTTATTTCCAACCTTGATATCTTTAATAATAGCGTAGTTGATAGTGTTTTTTGACTTTGATTGTTTAACTCTCATCTTTTCATACCTCACTCTATTATAACAAAGTACGAGAAAGTACGCAAATAAAAAGTGGTAGAATTTGACAAGAAAATGCTCTTATATCAACCTTTATGGGGATTTTTTTACTTCATAACTGTCAAAGTCCCGA
>WIJN01000037.1:0-1899 GCA_009496085.1 Streptococcus mitis
GAGTACGAGTGGCTTCAAACATCATAAAAGCATCCATAATTGGCATTGTGATGTCTGTTAAGACAATATGAGGTTCTTTTTCTTGGATGAACTTCATTCCTTCTTGACCGTGACTGGCAGTTCCTACGACTTGGATACCTAAGGCAGAGTAGTCTATAGCAATCTCGAGCCATTTTCGAATGAGATGTTCATCTTCTACAATAATGAGCTTAAACATGAGTTAGTCCTTTCGTTATAAATTTGACCCAAGTTTCTCCTTGGCGATTGACTCCTAAATCTAGCTGGACATCAGAAAAGAAATTGCTCAATCGTTTATAGCTGTTAACGATGCCATGCTGGGTATGAGGGCTTTCTAAAGAGTCTAAAATAGCGACTCGCTCTTGTTTTGTGAGTCCTCCAGCATTATCCTTGACTAAAAAAGTTAGAGAATCTGCTTCCAAGGTAATTTGGATATCAATGTGAAGATCAATACGGTATTGCATCCCATATTTTATAGCATTTTCTACTAGAGGAAGCAAGAAAAGTTTAGGAATAGGCTGATTATCAACAGTTTTTGGACATACAATATCATAAGAAAAGTGCTCGAAACGAATCTTATGAATCATCAGGTAATCCTCTATAATCTTTAAATCCTGACAAATGGTTGTTTCTTTTTCTAAATCGGTGATACTGTAGCGAAGAATGCGCGTGAGGTTTTGAATCAGGTCTTGTGTGAGAGCGGCATCCATTAAAGAAGTAATTTTAATCGTTTCAAGTGTATTGTAGAGAAAATGAGGATTGAACTGAGCTTCCAGCATTTTTCTTTCAAAAATCCACTTTTCTTTTTCTATGGTCAACATTTTTTGATGAAGTTGATCTAATTCGTACAACATATTGTTGATTTTTTCTGCCATAAACTCAAACTCATCACCTGTTTGTAGAGAAAGCCTTTTTTCTGCTTGTTTAGGAATTTCTTGAAGTTGGTAAACCAAACTTTCAATAGGAACAGCATTGTGTGTCGCAATTTTATGAGCAATTCGCCTTGCTTGCCAGAAGTAGAGGAAGAATATACATAAGGTGAGAATGGAGGCTAGGCCGAGTAAGCTAGGAATAGGAAAGAAGGATTGAAAAGTATAGATTGAAAAAATAGCACCGACTTTTTCTTTTTGAACAATAAGAGGTTCTTTCGCATACCAGTGGGTGCGAGAGTGTAGGAGTTTCTCATCAAATTTTTCAAGAGTGGAACGAGTAAATTGATTTGTATTGTTGGAAAACATATTTCCAAAGCTATCGGTAATGATGTATTTGGAATTGATCATTGGGAAACTTGACATGAAATCATTCTCATTTACGAAAGCAATAGTATAGGCTTTAACTCGTTGGTTTTGAAGTAGTGGTTTGATAAAGAGTGTGTAGTGTTGCTTGTCTGAAGAGAGTGCAATTTTTTCTGTAACTTTATCTTGAGAAGGATTTTGAATGAGCAGTTTTAGATAGTAGGGTGATAAAATACTTTCTTGATGATTTCGATTGGTGCTAAATAGTAATTCACCTGTATCACTTAGGATAATGAGGTCAGAACTAAGTTTTAATTTAGCTTTTGTCTCGTAAAATAAGCTAAAGACTTCTCGCTCTGTGTGTTTGCCGTCCAAAAATCCAGGAATCATTTTATAGTTCATAGTGGTCAGGAGCTCATTATTTGCTTCTTTCATCTCTTGAACTTGTTTGACAATCTGTCTCATGTCTTTGGAGAGTTGTTGCTTTTGTAAAAAATAGGAAAAACCAAAAAGTAAAATGAGTAGTAAAAGAGAGGTCACAAAGGCTGCGATAGAGCTTCTATGGAGGATTTCTTTTTGGAGAGATTTTTTAAAGGAATGAGACATCTGCTACCTCCTTGGAAGGGGTTTCTGTTATAAGTATAGC
>WIJN01000038.1:0-1790 GCA_009496085.1 Streptococcus mitis
GAATTATGCTAGAATTAACTCTGAGACTTTTCGTGAGGAGGCACCTCATGACGAAAAAACAAAAACATCTCACGCTAGAAGACCGTATTGACATCCAAACTGGAATCAGCCAACAGGAGACTTTCCGTTCCATCGCTGAGAAGATAGGAAAAGACCCGTCAACCATTTCAAAGGAAATCAAGCGCAATCGCATCATGCATCCAACATCCGTCAAATCTGATTGCACGGATTGCCCACTTCTCAAAAAAGCTCCTTATGTCTGTAACAACTGTCCAAAAAAGAGGACGGATTGTGGGTTTAACCGCTATCTTTACTACGCGAAAAAGGCGCAGGAACAGTACGAGACTATGTTGAGGGAGTCCAGAGAGGGAATTCCCCTAAACAAGGATAGTTTTTATCAGATGGACAAGATCTTAACCCAAGGCATCCAGAAGAAACAAAGCATCTACCATATCATTCAGACACATAATCTACCTGTTTCGAAAGCTACAGTGTATCGGCATGCCAATCTGGGCTATCTAACAGCCAAGCCCATTGATTTCCCTCGGATGGTCAAGTTCAAGGCACGCAGAAAATCCAGAAAAGTAGCTATTCCCAAAGAGCTGAAAATTGGGCGGACCTATCAAGATTTCCAAGAGTTACGAGAAACAGATGATTTCTTCAAATGGTTAGAAATGGACACGGTCATCGGCAGACCTGGTGGAAAGCTACTGCTCACCTTCAACGTTTCCTTCTGCAACTTCCTCTTCGCATTGCTTTTGGACAACAAAACTGCTCTAGAGGTCGCTACTAAATTCACAGCTTTGAAAGAAAGAGTCATGGACGGAGGGTATGCCTTCCATCAGCTATTCCCTGTCATTCTCACGGACAACGGATCTGAGTTCTCCTATGTAGAGGAGCTTGAGCGAGACATTGATGGGAAGTCTCACCTCTACTTCTGCGACCCTAGCCGTCCTGACCAGAAGGGGCGGATTGAGAAGAACCATACGGTTTTGCGAGCCATTCTTCCCAAGGGCACTTCCTTTGATCAGCTGACTCAGAAAGACATTAATCTAGTCATTTCCCATGTCAATTCCTTGAAACGAGAAGAGTTTCAAGGAAAATCTGCTTACGACGTCTTCACCTTCACATTTGGCGAGGACATCGCTGCTCTTCTGGGTTGCCAATTTGTCAAACCAGAAGACACACACTTATCACCTGATTTATTGAAATAAAGGGAATTTTCCCCTTTAACTAAACATCTTATCACCATCGAAAAGTCTCACACTAAACGCTAGCAACTGGAATTTACTCTAAGACGACTCTGTTTTAGGGCTATTTGTCGTGCACTTTTTTCTGAGTCTTTTCGCTTTTGAACCCTTATATACTAAGAAAAAGAAAACCAGTGGAAGTTAGTCTAAGACGGATTTCCACTGATGTCACGCGTTTTTCTCATACTAAAAGCTAGGTTGTGGGAAACTGGAACTTAGTTTTAGAAGTTACCGATTTTATTTTATACTCAATGAAAATCAAAGAGTAAACTAGGAAGCTAACCGCAGGCTGCTCAAAACACTGTTTTGAGGTTGTGGATGGAACTGACAGAGACAGTATCATATACCTACGGCAAGGCTAAGCTGACACGGTTTGAAGAGATTTTCGAAGAGTATTAGCAAATACCGCTAGGAAAGCACTTTGATTGCCAAGATTTCCTTGCCTTCTTTTATCAAGGGGTGACGGAAAAGCGAAAAGTACAGTTGGATGGTCATGGCAACCCAGATAAGGGGTTCGCAAAGGATAACTCCCTTATAGCC
>WIJN01000039.1:0-1523 GCA_009496085.1 Streptococcus mitis
TACTTTGGTAGTTGATATTACTCCTATTCCTTCTGATAAAGCTCCGAATATTGCTTTTGTGAGTCTATTAGATAAATCTGTTTCAGAAGTTAAAAGAGTATTTAATGATGCAGGGGATGTAATTCAATTAACTAGGACGGTTTCAAGTTCTGATAAATTACTTCCTCTTGGCGCTGCTATTTTTACTGAAAAAAAACGTACAAATGATTTTTATATAAAGGGTGTATCTATTCCAGAGTTAGGTATTTCTGTAGGTGAAACAATTAAGACAGATACTTTAAAAAGGACAGAAATACAAAAAGAGGTAGTAACGAAATATATAGATACGGCATTTCCTAAAAATAGCGAAACAGTAACTTTTAAAAGTGATGCTCAGGTAGCTTCTTTGAGTTTACCTGCTCTTCCTAGGGTATCAGATAAGACTTATTCTGATGATCAATTAAGGGAGTTAAATAAGATTAGGGCAGGTACAGGGGTTGCTAATCCAGCTATTCCAGAGGTTGGAGCTGGTTCTCTTGGGATTGGTGAAATACCTGGTACAGGTTCATTAACTGGAGCAGGTGAATTGGCAGGAACTGGAACTCTTGCAGGTAGTGGTGCAACTACTGCTGCAGGTACAGGTCTTGGATGGTTAGATAAGATTATAGAATGGCTTAAAAAGTTATTGAATGCAATTCTTGGAATACCTGGAGCAATTTTAAATGGATTAAAAGCTTTATGGGATTGGCTTGCTAAAATTTTACAAGCTATTTTAGCTATTCCTGGGGGCATAATAAACATTTTAAGTAAGATATGGGAATTTCTTCAAACTCTATCTAAAGTCATTTCTGACGCAATTACAGGGGCTATAACGTGGACATTTTCGATTGATGAAACATGGCTAAGAGGACGCTTGAGCAGTTTAAATGACACTTTCAGGAGAAAATTCCCTGTGATGGTTCCTTTAAGGTATGATTTTAATGATAAGGACACAATAAGTGATATGAGTGTAAATATTTTTGGTTCTAACTATGTGATATTAAACGGAGCAACAGCAACTAAATTGGCTTCGCCAATCAAAATGGTTTTTAGGGCTTTAGCTTATGTTTTGATGGCTTTATTCTTTGCACGGAAATTCCATAAAGTGGCGGAGGATTAAAGATGATACAAGGTATTTTAGATGTTTGTTTTAAAATTTTAGAGTGGTTGATAGACTTATTTCCGTCATTTGAGTTCGTTAATAATTTTGTATCAGCTTTAAATGCAGTATCGAATATATTATATGAGGCGTCTCCATTTGTGCCTTTTAGAGATATTTTTATCTGCATAGGTTTGATATCTACGTTTTATGTTTCGCTTTTCGGTACGAAATGTATAAATTGGCTTATACATCGAATACCGTTTATTAATTAAAAAAAATAAGAAAGGGTAGGCAGGATAAAACGGAAAGCCCGCATTTGCGGGCGCCTGTTTTATCTGTTTAGCATTGGTTATTGTTTATGAGAAAAAAAGGTATTCGAGGAAAGCAATTTGAGGTACTTTCC
>WIJN01000003.1:0-145697 GCA_009496085.1 Streptococcus mitis
TTGCCTATCGAAATAGGACGATTTTCCAAATGGTAGTTTCAGTTATATACTGACCGTTCGGTACAATTATAATAACATCTAAAATTGAATTTGTAAATCAATTTGCTCAGAACAAAAATTTTAATGATAAAACAGTGGCAAAAGGAGGTGGTTTCAATTGTTTGGTCTCAGACTCTGAATCTGCTATAATAGGAAAAAAGAGAGGTGAGCAGATGAGCGTTAAAGAGCGTATTTTACAAAGTGCTGAGAAATTGATTTATCAGAAGGGTTATGATGCCACCTCCATCAGTGACATCATGGAGGTGGCTGATGTTGGCAAGGGGCAGCTTTATTATTATTTCAAATCTAAGAAGGAAATTGGTTTGACGGTCATTCAAGATATTTTAGCAAAGTGGCGAAAAGAGCTTTTTGAAGATATTTTTGAAGCAGACAAGTCTTACAGTGACAAGTTTTCGGATATGATTGACTGGGTTTGTCAATTTCATGAAAGTCAGACAGTCTTTTATGGTTGCCCAATTGGTAATCTGATTGTGGAATTGTCCACAGAAGATGAGAACTTCCGCTGTCCTCTCAATGATTTTATGACCCAGTGGACAGAGAAGTTAGCCAGCCTCTTGCAAGACCTGCATGCTGACTGGTCAGAAGAACGGTCGCAGTTGCAGGCCTGTCAAGTCATCTCCAGTATTCAAGGTAGCATTGTCATTCTCAAAGTCAGCCAAGACATCCAAGTTTTGGAAAATAATATGACGGATTTGAAAAAGAATTATTGTTAATTTTTAGCCGAAGAATTAAAAGTATGTTAATTTATGGATTGTGGTTAGAGGTAAGAATGACAACAGATATTAAAACTGAAATTGGTCATAGAGTAAGACAGGAACGTGAACGTCACAAATTGACGAGAGAAGAGGTCTGTGGACAGAATCTGACTTAATAATCAAACAGCTGATGCGTACTGAGCTTGGGCAATCCTTGCCAACAATTACTAAGTTACAATATTTATCTAAGCGATTAGAAGTTCCGATAGATACTTTTCTTGAAAATAAAGAACTAGCTCTTCCTGAGGAAGAGTTGCTGAGTCTAGACTTGATTGAAAGAATATTAGACTTGATAAGAACAGGGACAGGTAGTTTCGCTGAAGATATTTTTGATGATTATTTTAAGCAAGTAACACTAAAGCAAGTTTACACATTCAATGATTTACTATTAATTGATTATTTTGCTATGCAATGTCAAGACTTGATTTATAGAAGAGAGCATTAGATGATTTTCGGATTAAGTTGTTGAAACAGCAATTAGTTAGTGATGAAATGTATAATGTAGAGCTACTATCAGTTCTTTGTGCCATAGCGGTTGTTTATATTGTTCATAATGACTATAAACATATGATATCTCTAGTAAAAAAGATGAATGAAATTTTATCAGTAACAACGTTGCAAGTCTATAAACCTGGAATTTCAGTATTTGAAGCTAAGTGCTATCTTTATTTTGAAAATGATAAAAATAAAGCAAAGGAACTTTATCACTCAGCAACTATACTAGCTGAACAATTTGATGATAAAGTATTAGAAAATGAAAAGATTATTTGAATTTCCATAACTTAAGAAAGTTCATCATTTTTAATTATCGCTGTAAAATGATTGAAAGTATGAAATTTCCAAACAAAATATTTGAAAAATTTTGAAAAAAGAGTTAGAATATTTTTTGTAATATACAAAGTAAACGCTTACTTATTAAGGAGGGCATTTTATGTCATACAAAACAAGCAATGCAGAAGGTCCTGTAGATTTCATCAATACCTATGATTTGGAGCCAATGGCACAACAAGTTATTCCTAAAGCAGCATTTGGATATATCGCTAGTGGAGCAGAAGATACTTTCACTTTAAGAGAGAATATCCGCGCCTTTAACCACAAACTCATCGTTCCTCATACGCTTTGTGATGTTGAAAATCCAAGTACAGAGATTGAATTTGCTGGTGAAAAATTGTCTTCACCAATCATTATGGCGCCTGTTGCGGCCCATAAATTGGCAAACGAACAGGGTGAAGTGGCGACTGCGCGTGGTGTGCATGAGTTTGGTTCGCTTTATACAACTAGCTCTTACTCTACTGTCGACCTTCCAGAAATTACGGAGGCCCTTCAAGGGACACCTCATTGGTTCCAATTTTACTTTAGTAAAGATGATGGCATTAACCGCCATATCATGGACCGTGTTAAGGCTGAAGGGTATAAGGCGATTGTCTTGACAGCAGATGCTACTGTAGGGGGTAATCGTGAGGTTGATAAGCGCAATGGTTTTGTCTTCCCAGTTGGCATGCCGATTGTTGAAGAATACCTACCAGAAGGTGCTGGTAAATCAATGGACTTTGTTTACAAATCAGCTAAACAACGCCTATCTCCACGAGATGTAGAATTTATCGCTGAATACTCTGGACTTCCTGTGTATGTCAAGGGACCACAATGTCGTGAGGACGTTGAACGTTCGCTTGCTGCGGGAGCTTCTGGTATCTGGGTAACCAACCACGGTGGCCGCCAAATCGACGGTGGACCAGCTGCCTTTGACTCACTTCAAGAAGTTGCAGAAGCAGTTGATAAACGTGTGCCAATTGTCTTTGACTCTGGTGTTCGTCGTGGTCAACACGTCTTTAAAGCCTTGGCTTCAGGTGCAGACTTGGTAGCTATTGGTCGCCCTGTTATCTATGGCTTGGCTCTCGGTGGTAGTGTTGGTGTGCGTCAAGTCTTTGAACACTTGAATGCAGAATTGAAGACAGTCATGCAATTGTCTGGAACTCAGACCATTGAAGATGTCAAACATTTCAAACTCCGTCACAACCCATACAACCCAACTTTCCCAGTTGACCCTCGTGACTTAAAATTGTATTAATAAAACAGCTTGCCTCCACTGAATGTGGAGGTTTTTCTTCGTCTATAGGAAGAATAAATCACCATTAAAAATTATATAAACATATTTTTAAATCAAATATCTTGCTAGGGCTTTCATTTTTTGCTATACTGGTGCAGTAATTAAATAATAAAGACATTTGGGGTGCTTTAAGCTGAGATGATACCCATTGAACCTGATACAGTTAAGACTGTCGAAGGGAAATGTGAAACGTTTTTTTCGTGTGTCGAAATGAACGGTCTAATCTTGTAAGCTAAACTCCAGTTCCTATATGTAATTGGAGTTTTTTGTTTATATAAGCTGGATGGAGGCAATACAAAGTATTTAGGTAGCTCTTCTTGAACGCCCTTGATTTTCTTTAAAAAGGTCAAGTAAAACTAGGATTTTCTTGGTGTTTTGTTGATTACGAACGAATAAAGAGAGGAAAAATAAATATGGAAACACAAGACTATGCATTTGAGCCAGGTTTGACTGTTGGAGAATTATTAAAAAGCAGTCAGAAGGATTGGCAGGCTGCAATCAATCATCGTTTTGTTAAGGAACTTTTTGCGGAGACACTTGAGAATAAGGTCTTAAAAGACTACCTAATTCAAGATTATCACTTCTTTGATGCCTTCTTATCCATGTTGGGTGCTTGTGTAGCCCACGCTGACCAGCTTGAATCCAAGCTTCGTTTTGCCAAGCAACTAGGTTTTCTTGAAGCAGACGAAGACGGTTATTTCCAAAAGGCTTTCAAAGAGTTAAAAGTATCTGAGAATGACTATCTGGAAGTGACCTTGCATCCTGTAACAAAAGCCTTTCAGGAGCTTATGTATTCTGCTGTGTCATCATCAGACTATGCCCATCTTTTGGTCATGCTGGTCATTGCAGAAGGTCTCTATTTAGACTGGGGTTCTAAAGATTTGGCTCTACCTGAATCCTATATTCATTCGGAATGGATCAATCTCCACAGAGGTCCTTTCTTTGCAGAGTGGGTTCAATTTCTGGTTGACGAACTCAATCGTGTTGGGAAAGGTAGAGAAGATTTGACAGAACTTCAGCAACGCTGGAATCAAGCAATCGCTTTGGAATTAGCCTTTTTTGATATTGGTTATGACGATTAGAGAAAGTTCAGGATACTGATAAATTTGACGAGGTAAATCATTCAATATAAATGAAAAAAATTCTCAACTAAAGATAAATCGAAATTAGTAGATTGTATAAAGTGAAAAGGAAGGATTTCAATATGACAAGTTTAAAATTATTAAAAGAAAAAGCACCTTTGGTCATTTGCATAACCAATGATGTAGTAAAAAATTTCACAGCAAATGGATTAGTAGCACTGGGTGCATCACCAGCCATGAGTGAGTTTCCAGCAGATTTAGAGGATTTGTTAAAGTATGCTGGGGGGTTATTAATAAACATAGGAACATTGACAGATGAAAATTGGAAATTATACCAAGCTGCTCTGAAAATTGCAGAGAAATATAATGTCCCAGCAGTTTTAGATCCTGTAGCTTGTGGAGCAGGATCTTATAGAAAAAAAGTATCCGAAGATTTAATAAATAATTACAAGCTCGCAGCGATTAGGGGAAATGCTGGCGAGATTGCCTCTTTAGTAGGAATAAATGTGGCATCTAAAGGAGTAGATAGTGCAGGTGTAGATAATATTGACGAAATTGCTCTAGCAGCAAATGAGAAGTTCAATATTCCTATAATAGTAACAGGTGAAGTGGATGCTATTGCGGTAAATGGAGAAGTGGTAACGATTCATAATGGTAGTGCCATGATGCCAAAAGTTATTGGGACAGGATGCTTATTAGGTGCTGTAGTAGCAAGCTTTATCGGACTAGAAAAAGGTCAAGAATTGAAATCATTAGAAACAGCTATGTTGGTTTACAATATCGCTGGAGAAATGGCAGAAAAACGTCCAAATGGACATCTTCCTGGAACATTTAAAGTTGAATTTATAAATGCCTTATACGAGATTACAGATGAAGATGTAAAGGAATTCAAAAGAGTGAAGTAAGATGTTTCATAAAGAATTACTAAAACTATATTTTATTTGTGGAACGACTACTTGCCAAGGAAAAGATCTATATACGGTCGTTGAGGAAGCCTTAAAAGGTGGTATAACCTTATTTCAATTTCGTGAAAAAGGTGAGGGAGCCTTAGAAGGTAAAGAAAAAGTCGGATTAGCAATTAAACTACAGGATCTTTGTAAAAAATACAATGTTCCGTTTATCGTTAATGACGATATTGAGTTAGCATTAGAAATAGATGCTGATGGCGTACATGTAGGACAGGATGACCTTGGAGTTGATGAAATTAGAAAATTGATGCCAGATAAAATAATTGGTCTTTCTATAAAAAACGAGAAAGAATTTCAACAATCAAAAGTTGAATATGTAGATTATGTTGGTGTTGGTCCTGTATTTGATACCCAGTCAAAAGATGATGCTGGTGGTGCTATAGGTTATGAAGGTCTTAAATTGATGAGAAAATTATTGCCACAAATGCCCTTAGTTGCAATTGGTGGGATACAGACGCAACATATTAAAGACATTATGAAGACCAATATGGATGGTGTTTCAATCATTTCAGCAATATCGTATTCAAAAAATATAGAAAAAACTGTTCGGGAAATGAGTGAACAATAGCTATCAATTTTTCCTTGTATTCTGATGGAGTAGGATTTTCTTTTTTCTAAAAAGCTATGCCCAGATTTAGCTCAAATGGCTAATCTATCAAACAAGACATTTGTTTTTTGCAAACGAAAGACTTACTATCTTTGTGAGTGCAAGGCTGTATTTCCAGTTCAATTTCTTGAACTAGAATAAATCATTTGTTAAAATAATTATATAATTAAATAATAAAGACATTTGGGGTGCTTTAGGCTGAGATGATACCCATTGAACCTGATACAGTTAAGACTGTCGAAGGGAAATGTGAAACGTTTTTTTCGTATGTCGAAATGAACGGTCTAATCTTGTAAGCTGAACTCTAATTCTTGATTGTAATTAGAGTTTTTTTCTTTTACGAAACTGGATGAAGGTGATACAAAGCATTTAGGTAGGTCTCCTTGAATGCCCCACTTTTCTTTAAAAAAAGGAGTTTTTTATGTTGAAAAAATGGCAATTAAAAGATGTTATCTTACTTGCTTTCTTGTCTATCTTTTTTGGTGGCGTTTTTGTGGGTTCAGGTTATCTGTTTGATATCCTCACTCTGATTTTAGCCCCTCTTGGCTTGCAGGCCTTTGCCAATGAAATCCTCTTTGGTCTCTGGTGTATGGCTGCGCCTATTGCGGCCATCTTTGTTCCAAGAGTAGGAAGTGCAACGATTGGTGAAGTGCTAGCTGCGCTTGCTGAAGTCCTTTATGGTAGCCAATTCGGTCTAGGTGCCCTTTTGTCTGGCTTGGTTCAAGGTTTGGGAAGTGAACTTGGTTTTATCGTAACCAAGAATCGCTATGAAAGTTGGCTCTCTCTAACTGCCAATAGTATTGGGATTACGCTTGTTAGCTTTGTCTATGAATACATTAAATTAGGTTACTACGCCTTTTCAGTGCCTTTTGTACTTTCCTTGCTAGTGGTACGTTTTATTTCCGTCTTTTTCTTCTGTACTATCTTGGTTCGTGCTATTGTCAAACTCTATCATCAGTTTGCAACTGGAGGAAAAGCATAGATGGGGCTGGAATTACGGGAGATTCAGTCCCCAATTTTTTCAGAACCGATTGATTTTACTTTTCATGCGCAAGCCTTTACCTTGTTAGTTGGGAGTAGTGGATCTGGAAAATCTAGTCTCTTTCAAATGATTGCCCAAGTCAGTTCTCTTCCCTATAGCGGTCAAGTCCTGATAAATGGGAGCGAGGTCAGTCAGCTTTCTATCATCGAACGTGTCCAGACGGTTGGTATTCTATTTCAAAATCCCAATCATCAATTTACCATGGAGAACTTGTTTGAGGAGCTGGTTTTTACCCTAGAGAATATCGGCCATCCCGTTCAGGAAATTGATTCAAAAATAGCAGAGGTGGTCCAGCAATGTCGCTGCAAGGCAATCTTGCACCGTCCAATTCATCACTTATCAGGTGGGGAAAAGCAAAAGGCTGCTTTGGCTGTTCTCTTTGCTATGAATCCTAGGGTCTATCTCTTGGATGAGCCTTTTGCTTCCATTGACCGCAAGAGTAGGATAGAGATATTGGAGATTCTAAAAGAGTTGTCTTCTAATGGGAAGACAGTTATTTTGTGCGACCATGATTTAACGGACTATGAAGCCTATATCGACCATATGGTGGAGTTAAGAGATGGCCAACTAAGGGAAGTGTTTCAAATCCCTACCTCTGAGATGACACAGGTTGCTTCAAAGGAAGTTGCTTCTAGCCCAAAACTATTCCATATGGAGCGTGTGACTTGTGAGCTGGATAAGCGTCCCCTCTTTTCAATTGCGGATTTTACATTCTATCAAGGAATTTCCTGTATCTTGGGTGACAATGGTGTCGGGAAATCAACCCTCTTTCGCTCCATTCTTCAATTTCAAAAGTATAAGGGGCGCATTACTTGGAAGGGTTCGGTTCTGAAAAAGAAAAAGAGTTTGTACCGTGACCTGACGGGTGTTGTTCAGGAAGCTGAGAAACAGTTTATCCGAGTCAGTCTGCGAGAAGAGCTTCAATTAGACGGACCTGATTCTGAAAGAAATCAGCGGATACTCAAAGCTTTACGGTATTTTGATTTGGAGCAGGCACTCGATAAGAGCCCCTATCAATTAAGTGGTGGTCAGCAAAAGATTCTTCAGCTCTTGACCATCTTGACTAGTAAGGCTTCTGTGATTTTACTAGATGAACCTTTTGCTGGTTTGGATGATAGAGCCTGCCATTATTTTTGTCAGTGGATTCTGGAAGAGAGAAATCAAGGAAGAAGTTTTCTGATTATTAGCCATCGTTTAGATCCTTTGATCTCTGTGGTTGATTATTGGATTGAGATGACTAGTCAGGGGCTCAGTCATGTGAAAGAAGTGACAATTAGCAAACCACTCACATCTCAGAGTAGCAATGCTCAAAGGGAGGTGAGATAGTATGGTCAAAGTAGCAACCCAGACACCGATTATCAGTCTCTTCTTGCTGATTTTATCCTTGGAAACATCTTTCATTCCTTCGATTCCTCTTAATCTCTCGGTAGTCGCATTTTGCATTCTCTTTATGCTCTATTACCGGCGATTTAAAGTATTGGCTTGGATGATTCTACTTGCCCTTTTGCCATCTTTGGCCAACTACTGGGCAGTTCAGTTACATGGGGATGCTTCGCAGGCAGTCATGCTTGGAACGAGGGCCTTTGTGACAGTTTGTATCGGACTTGTCTTTGTTTCCTCTATTTCCCTAAAAGAGCTTCTCTTGTACTTGGCTCAAAAGGGGTTATCACGCTCTTGGGCCTATGCCTTGATTGTGGTATTCAATTCTTTCCCCCTTATTCAGCAAGAAATCAAGTCCCTCAAGGAAGCGTGCTTATTACGCGGTCAAGAACTGCATATTTGGTCTCCCTTGATTTACAGCAAGGTTCTGATGACAGTCTTTAGGTGGCGCCATCTTTACCTGAGAGCTCTGTCAGCACATGGATATGACGAACATGCACAGGTGGAGAATAGCTATCGGATCTTTTATATTTCTAAAAAAACAAAATTAATCTACCTGCTTTTCTTTTTATTGCTTCAAACCAGTCTATTTTTATAAAGGAGTTATTATGGAATTTACAGATATTGCGATGGAATTATCCAAGGAAGCTTGGCAGGCTTCCTTTCATCATCCCTTTATTTTACAATTACAAGAGGGAAATTTAGACCCGTCCATTTTCCGCTATTACCTGATTCAGGATGCCTACTATCTGAAGGCTTTCTCAGAAATCTATCACCTCTTGGCTGATAAGACTTCGAATCAAGAGATGAAAAGACTCTTGAAACAAAATGCTCAGGGTCTAGTGGAGGGTGAGTTGTTTATCCGCCAACAATTTTTCAAGGAATTGGAAATCAGCGATCAGGAAATGGAGCAACATCCAATCGCTCCAACCTGTTATCATTACATTTCTCACATTTATCGGCAATTTGCAGAGCCAAACTTGAGCATTGCCTTTGCAAGTTTGCTCCCTTGTCCTTGGTTATACCATGATTTGGGCAAGGCACTTAATCTTAAACCATCACCAAATCCTCTCTACCAACAATGGATTGAAACTTATATTACGGATGAGTTAGAGCAGCAGATCAGAGAGGAGGGAGCGCTAGTCAATCAACTCTATCGCGAAAGTGATGAGACAGACAAGAAAAAAATGCTAGATGCCTTCCACATCAGTGTTCACATGGAAGCCAAGTTTTGGCAAATGGCCTACCAACACCAGACATGGAAGAGTGATTTACACTCTTTAGAAAAAGGAGAAGAATAGAAACATGAGAAAGCACCAATTGCAAGTTCACAAATTAACCATTTTATCCATGATGATTGCCCTTGATGTAGTCCTTACGCCTATCTTTCGAATTGAGGGAATGGCACCGATGTCCAGTGTAGTCAATATTCTAGCAGGAATCATGATGGGACCTGTTTATGCTTTGGCTATGGCTACAGTCACAGCCTTTATCCGTATGACGACTCAAGGGATTCCGCCTTTAGCTCTCACAGGAGCGACTTTTGGAGCCCTCCTTGCAGGTCTCTTTTATAAGTATGGTCGAAAATTTCATTATTCCGCTCTAGGAGAAATTTTGGGAACAGGTATTATTGGTTCTATTGTTTCCTATCCTGTTATGGTACTCTTTACAGGATCAGCTGCTAAGCTCAGCTGGTTTATCTACACGCCTCGATTTTTCGGAGCAACCTTAATCGGTACAGCGATTTCCTTTATTGCCTTTCGATTTTTAATTAAGCAGGAATTCTTTAAAAAAGTGCAGGGATATTTCTTTGGTGAAAGGATAGACTGATGCAGGCATTGACAAATCCTTTTCCTATGGAAACGACTTCCCTCATTCACTGCATTACCAATGAGATTTCTTGTGAGATGCTGGCAAATGGGATTTTGGCTCTGGGATGTAAACCTGTCATGGCAGATGACCCCCGTGAGGTTCTTGATTTTACCAAACAGAGCCAGGCTCTCTTCATTAATTTGGGACATTTGTCTGCTGAGAAGGAAAAAGCAATCCGTATGGCAGCTTCGTATGCAAACCAATCTTCTCTCCCGATGGTAGTAGATGCGGTTGGCGTAACAGCGTCGCCCATTCGTAAGGGACTAGTCAGAGACCTTTTAGACTATAGCCCTACGGTCCTTAAAGGAAACATGTCGGAAATTCGAAGTCTTGTCGGCTTAAAACACCATGGCGTTGGGGTCGATGCGAGTGCTAAAGATCAAGAAACTGAGGATTTACTTCAAGTCTTGAAAGACTGCTGTCAGACCTATCCAGGTATGACATTCTTAGTTACTGGCCCCAAGGACCTCATCGTTTCAGAGAATCAGGTTGCTGTATTGGAGAATGGCTGTGCAGAATTAGACTGGATAACAGGGACAGGAGACTTGGTTGGAGCTTTAACAGCTGTTTTTCTCAGCCAAGGAAAGACTGGATTTGAAGCTTCCTGCTTAGCGGTCTCTTATCTTAATATCTCTGCTGAGAGAATAGTTGTCCAAGGAATGGGATTGGAAGAATTTCGCTACCAAGTACTCAATCAGCTTTCGCTCCTAAAAAGAGATGAAAATTGGCTAGAAGCCATAAAAGGAGAGGTTTATGAATAGAGAGGCGCTCAGACTGTATCTAGTAACCAATCGCTACCAAGATTCCTTGGAAAGTTTTCTTGAAAAGGTTGAGACGGCTTGCCGTTCAGGGGTTACCATAGTCCAATTGCGAGAAAAAAATCTTACAACCAATCAATATTATCAACTGGCAAAACAAGTCAAGGAAATAACAGATGCCTATCAGGTACCCTTGATCATCGATGATCGTTTGGATGTTTGTCTTGCGGTTGATGCTGCTGGTCTGCATATAGGAGACGATGAACTACCAGTTTCGGTTGCCCGACAAGTCTTGGGCCCTGACAAAATCCTCGGTGTTACAGCTAAAACTGTAAAAAGAGCTCTCGAGGCAGAAGAAGGAGGGGCGAATTACTTGGGGACAGGAGCCATTTTCCCAACCACCACCAAGGAAAATGCACCCATCACCCTGATTTCAACCTTGAAGACAATTTGCCAAACGGTTGCCATTCCAGTAGTTGCTATTGGAGGCTTGACTTCGGAGAACATTGACCAACTTGCCGCAACTGGCATAGCTGGAGTAGCTGTAGTGCGTGATCTAATGCAAGCAGAAGATATAGAAGCAAAAACGCAAGCCTTTTTGACAAAGTTGGATGACATTATTTTCTAATTAATACATAATGAAAATCAAAGAGCAAACTAGGAAGCTAGTCGCAGGTTGCTCAAAGCACAGCTTTGAGGTTGCAGATAAAGCCGATGTAGTTTGAAGAGATTTTTGAAAAGTATAAAAACTCTCTAATTCCCTTAAAGTGGGAACTAGAGAGTTTTTTAATCTTTAAAGCTTGTATGGTTGACTGGGCCAGAACCATGACCGAGTTGAGGGGCATCTTGAATAGCTTTCGTGATAAAAGCCTTGGCCTTATCAACTGCCTGATAAAGACTTCTTCCCTTGGCTAGTTCAGCCGTAATCACTGCAGCAAAGGTACATCCAGTACCATGTGTATGACAGGTTTGAATTCGTGGACTTTCCCAGACAAATTGGTCATCCTTGGTAAAGAGGAAATCCTTGGCACCGCCTTCGAGATGACCACCTTTGATGACTACAGACTGAGGACCAAATTCTTTTAAAATCAGGCGACCAGCACGCTGCATGTCTTCTGGATTATGGATTGAAAAACCAACAATCTCTTCTGCCTCAGGAAGATTGGGTGTGATAATGCTTGCAAGGGGAAGCAGATTTGTTTTTAGGTAGTCTCTGGCACTGGAATCAATCAGGGTGTCCCCACTCGTAGCGACCATAACAGGGTCAAGAACATAGGGACAGTCCAACTTTTTAAGATAGGGTTGGATGATTTCCATGATTTCGGTAGTTGCCAACATGCCAGTTTTTACAGCCTGAGGCTTGATATCCGAAAAGACACTGTCCAATTGGGCTTTCAACATTTGAGGAGACACGTGCTCGATTAGCTGAACGCCTCTGGTATTTTGAGCGACAAGACTTGTCACAACAGCCATTCCATAGACATCTCTAGCTTGGAATGACTTTAAATCAGCCATAATGCCAGCACCACCACTAGGGTCAGTTCCTGCAATGGTCAAAGCAACGGGTAAATAAGTCATCTAAAACCTCCCAACCAACTGAAGTTTGTATTCTTAAGAACAAGCTGGTCTGTTTTAGGAAGACAATAGAAGACTGCTAGTCCCCATTATCATTTCCACTTCCATCAGCTAGCATTACCTAGATTGAGTCAAAGGGTCTAACAGTTGTTAATCTCAGCTTTACGCACCCCTAGTGGTTGTTTTCTTTTTTCTTTAGTATAGCATATTTTTATAGTTTATATAGTAAAAATTGACTGGAAATAGTTTTTCAAATGATTAAAATTCTATTTTCCAAAGAAAAGATTAATTTCATAGTTGACAAATGTAGATTATAAGAGTATACTAATAACTGTGATCGACAAATGTAGATTTTAGGAGGTGTGATGATGCAGATTTCAGATGCAGAATGGCAGGTCATGAAGATTATTTGGATGCAGGGCGAACAGACCAGTACGGATTTGATCAGGGTTCTGGCGGAACGGTTCGACTGGTCCAAGTCAACCATTCAAACTCTTTTGGCTCGTTTGGTTGAGAAAGAGTGTCTGACAAGGAAAAAAGAAGGCAAGTTCTTTGTCTATTCAGCCCTTTTAACTTTGGACCAAAGTCGGGATTTACTTGTCCAAGATATCAAGGACAAGGTTTGTTCTCGTAGGATTAAGAACTTGTTGGCTGATTTGATTACTGAATGTGATTTTACTCAGGCTGACTTGGAAGACTTGGAAGCTGTGATTTCTGAGAAGAAATCAAGCGCTGTAACAGAAGTAAAATGTAATTGTATGTAAAGGAGACGTCATGTTAAATAGCATTGTAACCATTATTTGTATTGCCCTTATCGCGTTTATCTTGTTTTGGTTTTTCAAAAAGCCTGAAAAATCTGGACAAAAGGCCCAGCAAAAAAAGGGCTATCAAGAGATTCGAGTGGAGGTCATGGGGGGCTATACGCCTGAGTTGATTATCCTCAAGAAATCAGTGCCAGCCCGCATTGTCTTTGACCGCAAGGATCCTTCACCCTGTCTGGACCAAATTGTTTTTCCAGATTTTGGTGTACATGCGGACCTGCCTATGGGGGAAGAGTATGTAGTGGAAATCACGCCTGAGCAGGCTGGAGAATTTGGCTTTGCTTGTGGCATGAATATGATGCACGGCAAGATGATTGTAGAATAGGAGAATGATATGACTGAAATTGTAAAAGCAAGTCTTGAAAATGGTGTTCAAAAAATCCGTATCACGGCAGACAAAGGCTACCATCCAGCCCACATTCAACTGCAAAAAGGAGTTCCTGCTGAGATCACCTTTCACCGTGTGACACCTTCAAACTGTTATAAGGAAATTCTATTTGAAGAAGAAGGCATCTTGGAACCAATCGGCGTAGATGAGGAGAAAGTCATTCGATTTACACCTCAAGAATTAGGTCAACATGAATTTTCTTGTGGCATGAAGATGCAAAAGGGGAGTTATACCGTAGTTGAGAAGACTCGAAAATCTCTATCACTTTTACAGCGTTTTTGGATTACTAGTATCTTTACTGTGCCTCTTGTGATTCTCATGATTGGGATGTCGACAGGAGGAATTAGTCACCAAGTTATGCGTTGGGGAACCTTTTTAGCCACAACACCGATTATGCTAGTAGCAGGTGGTCCTTATATCCAAAGTGCTTGGGCTAGTTTTAAAAAGCACAATGCCAACATGGATACCTTGGTTGCTCTGGGAACCTTAGTGGCCTATTTCTATAGCTTAGTTGCCCTCTTCGCTGGTCTCCCCGTTTACTTTGAAAGTGCTGCATTTATCTTCTTCTTCGTTCTTATGGGAGCCGTTTTTGAGGAGAAAATGCGGAAAAATACTTCCCAAGCTGTGGAGAAATTGCTGGACTTGCAGGCTAAAACAGCAGAAGTCTTGCGTGAGGATCGCTATGTTCAAGTCCCCTTGGAGCAAGTCAAGGTAGGTGACCTGATTCGAGTGCGTCCCGGTGAAAAGATTGCTGTTGATGGTGTCGTAGTAGAAGGTATCTCTAGTATTGATGAGTCTATGGTGACAGGTGAGAGTCTGCCTGTGGACAAGACAGTTGGAGATACCGTCATTGGTTCAACCATCAATAATAGTGGAACACTTGTTTTTAGAGCAGAAAAAGTTGGTTCAGAGACTGTTTTGGCTCAGATTGTGGATTTTGTGAAGAAAGCTCAGACAAGTCGTGCTCCGATTCAGGACTTGACGGATAAAGTTTCAGGGATTTTTGTTCCAGCAGTTGTCATTTTAGGGATTGTGACCTTTTGGGTTTGGTTTGTCTTGTTGAGAGATAGTGTAGTCGTGCTTGGAGCTAGCTTTGTGTCCTCTCTTCTCTACGGAGTGGCGGTTTTGATTATCGCCTGCCCTTGTGCCTTGGGACTCGCAACACCGACAGCCCTTATGGTAGGGACAGGACGCAGTGCCAAGATGGGAGTTCTCCTCAAAAATGGAATGGTTCTACAGGAAATCCAGAAAGTCCAAACTCTTGTCTTTGATAAGACTGGGACTTTGACGGAAGGGAAGCCTGTGGTAACAGATATCATCGGCGACGAAGTAGAAGTGCTTGGATTGGCAGCCTCCTTGGAAGAAGCTTCTCAACACCCACTGGCTGAAGCCGTTGTGAAACGAGCGAGTGAAGTTGGACTTGAGTTACAAACTGTTGAAAATTTCCAAGCCTTGCACGGAAAAGGTGTCTCAGGGCAAATCAATGGAAAACAAGTTCTGCTTGGAAATGCTAAAATGCTGGATGGCATGAACATTTCTAGCATTTATCAAGATAAACTAGAAGAACTGGAAAAAGAAGCTAAGACAGTTGTGTTTTTGGCTGTGGACAATGAAATCAAAGGCTTGCTTGCTTTGCAAGATATTCCTAAGGAAAATGCTAAGCTTGCCATCAGTCAGCTAAAAAAACGAGGCCTTAAAACAGTCATGCTGACAGGAGACAATGCAGGTGTGGCGCGTGCTATTGCGGATCAGATCGGAATCGAAGAGGTCATTGCAGGTGTCTTGCCAGAAGAAAAAGCCCATGAAATCCATAAACTACAAGCAGCTGGCAAAGTAGCCTTTGTTGGGGATGGCATCAATGACGCTCCTGCCCTTAGTGTAGCAGATGTGGGGATTGCTATGGGAGCTGGAACAGATATCGCCATCGAGTCAGCAGATTTGGTGTTGACAACCAATAACCTCTTAGGAGTGGTTCGTGCCTTTGACATGAGTAAGAAAACCTTTAATCGAATTCTGCTCAATCTTTTCTGGGCCTTTATCTACAATGTCGTTGGAATTCCGATAGCAGCAGGAGTCTTTTCAGGTGTTGGACTGGCCCTCAACCCAGAACTGGCAGGTCTAGCTATGGCCTTTAGTTCAGTATCTGTTCTGACCAGTTCCCTTCTGTTAAACTTTAGTAAAATAGATTAAAAGCGAGCTTGCTCGCTTTTTTATTATAAAACAGATGTTAAAAACGTTTTCAAACTGTACTGTAATAGATAATGAGAACTTGTGAGCAGATTCTTAGTAAAGTCGAACTAAATGTGGTAAATTAGTAGAGTAAAAATTTGCTGAAACGTTTTCAAAAAAGTATACGAAACTTTTTTAGTAGATTTAAAAATATTTGAAGGAGAGTTATCATTATGACTCAAGGGAAAATTACTGCATCTGCAGCAATGCTTAATGTATTGAAAACATGGGGCGTAGACACAATCTACGGTATCCCATCAGGAACACTCAGCTCATTGATGGACGCTTTGGCTGAAGACAAAGATATCCGCTTCTTGCAAGTTCGCCACGAAGAAACAGGTGCTCTTGCAGCGGTTATGCAAGCTAAATTCGGCGGCTCAATCGGGGTTGCAGTTGGTTCAGGTGGTCCAGGTGCGACTCACTTGATTAACGGTGTTTACGATGCAGCTATGGATAACACTCCATTCCTAGCGATCCTTGGATCACGTCCAGTTAACGAACTCAACATGGATGCCTTCCAAGAATTGAACCAAAACCCAATGTACAACGGTATCGCTGTATACAACAAACGTGTAGCTTACGCTGAGCAATTGCCAAAAGTAATCGACGAAGCTTGCCGTGCTGCAGTTTCTAAAAAAGGTCCAGCTGTTGTTGAAATTCCAGTAAACTTCGGTTTCCAAGAAATCGACGAAAACTCATACTATGGATCAGGTTCATACGAGCGTTCATTTATCGCTCCTGCTTTGAACGAAGTTGAAATCGACAAAGCTGTTGAAATCTTGAACAATGCTGAACGTCCAGTGATCTACGCTGGTTACGGTGGTGTTAAAGCTGGTGAAGTAATTACTGAATTGTCACGTAAAATCAAAGCACCAATCATCACAACTGGTAAAAACTTTGAAGCTTTTGAATGGAACTATGAAGGTTTGACAGGTTCTGCTTACCGTGTTGGTTGGAAACCAGCCAACGAAGTGGTCTTTGAAGCAGACACAGTTCTTTTCCTTGGATCAAACTTCCCATTTGCTGAAGTATACGAAGCATTCAAAAACACTGAAAAATTCATCCAAGTCGATATCGACCCTTACAAACTTGGTAAACGTCACGCCCTTGACGCTTCAATCCTTGGTGATGCAGGTCAAGCAGCTAAAGCTATCCTTGACAAAGTGAACCCAGTTGAATCTACTCCATGGTGGCGTGCAAACGTTAAGAACAACCAAAACTGGCGTGATTACATGAACAAACTCGAAGGTAAAACTGAGGGTGAATTGCAATTGTATCAAGTTTACAATGCAATCAACAAACATGCTGATCAAGATGCTATCTACTCAATCGACGTAGGTGACACTACTCAAACATCTACTCGTCACCTTCACATGACACCTAAGAACATGTGGCGTACATCTCCACTCTTTGCGACAATGGGTATTGCCCTTCCTGGTGGTATTGCTGCTAAGAAAGACAATCCAGATCGCCAAGTATGGAACATCATGGGTGACGGTGCATTCAACATGTGCTACCCAGACGTTATCACAAACGTTCAATACGACCTTCCAGTTATCAATGTTGTCTTCTCAAATGGTAAATATGCCTTCATCAAGGACAAATACGAAGACACAAACAAACACTTGTTTGGTTGTGACTTCACTAATGCTGACTATGCGAAAATCGCTGAAGCGCAAGGTGCTGTAGGGTTCACTGTAAACCGTATCGAAGATATCGATGCAGTTGTTGCAGAAGCTGTTAAATTGAACAAAGAAGGTAAAACTGTTGTTATCGATGCTCACATCACTCCACACCGTCCACTTCCAGTAGAAGTACTTGAATTGGATCCAAAACTTCACTCAGAAGAAGCAATCAAAGCCTTCAAGGAAAAATACGAAGCAGAAGAACTCGTACCATTCCGTCTCTTCTTGGAAGAAGAAGGTTTGCAATCACGCGCAATTAAATAATTCCTTCGTGGAACTTAAAAAGATCGGAGCAATCCGGTCTTTTTATGGAGGATAGTAAATGAATTTAAATCAATTAGATATTATCGTTTCAGATGTTCCCCAAGTCTGTGCTGACTTGGAGCGTATTTTGGATAAAAAGTCAGATTATGTTGATGACAGTTTTGCTCAGTTTACGATTGGTAGTCACTGTCTGATGTTGTCCCAAAATCATTTGATTCCTTTGGAAGATTTTCAGTCAGGAATCATTCTTCATATCGAGGTTGAGGATCTAAATCAGAATTACCAACGTTTAAAAGAGATTGGTGTCGAGATTTTACATGGGCCAGTTGTAACTGATTGGGGAACCGAATCCCTGCTAGTAAGTGGCCCTGCTGGTCTAGTAATTGATTTTTATCGTATGAAATAGGGCGCTTAGTCATTGACGTTAACCTTAGCTATTTTTACAACAGAAATTGCGAATATGAACTATTGAAAGATCGGAGTCATCCGATCTTTTTCTTATCACAAGACTGTGATAGTTTACATTTTTATAACAAAATTCTCAACCTCTTGCTTGTTTTTGCATCAAACATAAAAGCCAGCTCAGGACATCATTACCCAGATAGTTCCAAACTTTTTGTTTTCTTTTTAGTATAATAGAACTATCAAATCAAATGAGGTAAAGTGATGACAGAAATCCTACAATTTCCAGAGGGCTTCCTTTGGGGTGGTGCTACGGCAGCTAATCAATGTGAGGGGGCTTATAATCTAGATGGTCGAGGTCTTGCTAACGTTGATGTTGTTCCCATCGGTAAGGATCGTGAAGCTATTATCACGGGTCAGAAAAAGATGTTTTCGTTTGAGGAGGGCTATTTTTACCCAGCTAAAGAAGCCATTGATATGTACCATCATTATAAGGAAGATATTGCTCTTTTTGCAGAAATGGGCTTCAAGACTTATCGGCTTTCCATTGCTTGGACTCGGATTTTTCCTAAGGGAGACGAAACAGTGCCAAATGAAGCTGGTCTAGCCTTTTATGAGGATTTATTTAAGGAATGTCACAAGTATGGAATCCAACCTCTGGTAACCATTACTCATTTCGACTGTCCTATGAACTTGATTGAAGAGTACGGTGGATGGCGCAATCGTCAGATGTTAGACTTCTATGAAAAACTTTGTCGCACACTCTTTACCCGCTATAAGGGTTTGGTCAAATATTGGCTTACCTTCAACGAAATCAACATGATTCTCCATGCCCCCTTTATGGGAGCTGGTCTCTGTTTTGAAGAAGGAGAAAATCAAGAACAGGTTAAATATCAGGCTGCTCACCATGAGTTGGTGGCTTCAGCCACGGCGACTAAGATTGCCCACGAAATTGACCCAGAAAACAAGGTTGGATGTATGTTGGCAGCAGGGCAATACTATCCTAACACAGCCCATCCTAGAGACTACTGGGCGGCCATGGAGGAAGATCGCAAGAGTTACTTCTTCATTGATGTTCAAGCGCGTGGGGAATACCCAAACTATGCCAAGAAGCAGTGGGAGCGTGAGGGGATTGAGATTCAAATGACGGCAGAGGATCTGGACTTGTTGAAGAACAATACTGTTGACTTTGTTTCCTTCTCTTACTATGCAAGTCGAGTGGCTTCAGGGGATCCAGAAGTGAGGGATCTGACTGCTGGGAATGTCTTTGCCTCTATCAAAAATCCTTATCTTGAATCCTCAGAATGGGGATGGCAGATTGACCCACTTGGCCTTCGTATTACCCTCAATGCCATCTGGGATCGTTACCAAAAGCCCATGTTCATCGTAGAAAATGGACTCGGTGCTATGGATACACCGGATGAGAATGGTTATGTAGCAGATGACTATCGGATTGCTTACTTAAAGGCTCATATCAAGGCTATGCGAGATGCCATTTACCAAGATGGAGTTGACTTGCTTGGTTATACGACTTGGGGTTGTATCGATCTGGTTTCAGCTGGAACAGGCGAAATGAACAAGCGCTATGGCTTTATCTATGTGGATAGAGATAATGCTGGTCATGGAAGCCTCAAACGGAGCAAGAAGAAGTCCTTCTACTGGTACAAGGATGTCATTGCCAGCAATGGTGCAAATATTGAGTAGAGCACATTTGTTTACTATTTTTATAAAATCTTCTCCCTACTTTATAAGATGTGAAAAAGAGTTCAACTGGAACTCTTTTTTTGCTATAATGAGGGGAGAAAAATCAGACAGGAGAATATGATGTCAGAACCATTATTTTTACAATCAGTTATGCAAGAAAAAATCTGGGGTGGAACCAAGCTACGTGATGAGTTTGGTTACGACATTCCAAGTGAAAAAATCGGAGAATATTGGGCTATCTCAGCCCATCCAAATGGTGTCTCTAAAGTTGCCAATGGTCGGTACGAGGGAACAGACTTAGCTACTTTGTATGCGGAACACCGTGAATTGTTCGGCAACCGTCCAGAACCAGTATTTCCACTCTTGACCAAAATCCTCGATGCCAACGACTGGCTCAGCGTCCAAGTTCACCCAGACGATGCTTACGGATTAGAGCATGAAGGCGAACTCGGAAAAACTGAATGTTGGTATATCATCGCAGCAGATGAAGGTTCAGAGATTATTTACGGTCACAATGCCAAGTCAAAAGAAGAACTCCGTCAGCAAATCGAGGACAAAAACTGGGATGCCTTGCTGACTAAAGTCCCTGTTAAGGCTGGAGATTTCTTCTATGTATCAAGCGGAACCATGCACGCTATCGGTGCGGGCATCTTTATTCTTGAAACGCAACAGTCTAGTGATACAACCTACCGTGTCTATGACTTTGACCGCAAGGATGATAATGGCAACTTGCGTGAACTTCACCTTGAAAAATCCATCGATGTTTTGAATATTGGTGAGCCTGCTAACAGCCGACCCGTGACTGTCAAAGCTGATGATTTATGCTCCACTCTCCTAGTATCCAATGATTTCTTTGCAGTTTACAAGTGGGAAATTACTGGAAAAGTTGACTTTGAAAAGACAGCTGACTACAGCTTATTTAGTGTCTTAGCTGGTCAAGGTCAACTGACTGTCGATGGGAACAACTATCCAATCCAAAAAGGTAGCCACTTTATCCTAACAAGTGATGTTGAAGCATGGACTCTGGAAGGGCAAGGTTTGGAATTGATTGTTAGCCATCCATAAAAAAGAAAGGGCCTGAGTTCACTACTCAAGTCCTTTTTAATTACATAAATTGGGCGATAAAGACCACGATGATGATGATTGGAATAATAAAGCGAAGAAGGAAGAGCCAGACTTGGAACAGTCCCTGTTTCCATGGTGTTTCATCAAGATGGAGTTCCTCCATTGCAAGAGCCTTTTTGAAGATGTAGCCTGTAAAGAGTGAAAGGCAGAGAGCTCCAAATGGCATGAGGAGATTAGAAACCAAGAAATCCATAGCGTCAAAGAAGGTTTTCCCAAAGATATGAACATCTGCCATGACACCGTAAGATAGGGCTGAAGGAATGCCAAAGACAAAGGTCAAAATTCCTAAAATCACACTCCATTTGGCACGTTTGCTGTTATCCTGATTAGTGATATTGCCCACATTGATTTCCAGCATAACGACAGAAGAAGTGACTGTCGCAAAGAGGAAGAGCAAGAGGAAGAGGATGTAGAAAATAGTTCCAAAAGGCATCTTGTCAAAGAGTTGAGGCAAGACGATAAAGAGAAGGCTTGGTCCCCCTTCAGACTGGATATTGAAAGCTGACATGGCTGGGAAAATGGCTAGCCCTGCCATGATGGATACCGAGATGTTCATTGCTACGATGGAAATTCCTGATTGGACCAGATTTGTTTTCTTATCCAAGTAAGAAGCATAGGTCAGCATGGCTGTAACCCCCAGTGAGAGGGCAAAGAAAGATTGTCCTAGAGCATAGAGGAGACCGGCGCTCGTCAGTTTTGAAAAGTCTGGTTTGAGGAAGTAGAGAACGCCTTCCATGGCATTTGGCAAACTGAGAGAGCGCCCGATGATGACAACAAAGATGATAAAGAGCAGGGGCATCATAACCTTAGATGCTCTTTCAATCCCTTTCTGAACACCACGTGATACAATAAAGATATTCAACAGGATAAAGGCTGCTTGAGCTCCAAGTGCAATGGCTGGATTTGAAATGATTGAAGTAAATAACTGAGCGTAATCACCTGTTCCACTAAGTTGGAACAATTTTCCAAACTCAATGCCTAGATAGACTAAAATCCATCCTCCAATAACACTGTAGAAAGATAAGAGGATAAAGAGGGCAAAGGCACCAATCCAACCGATAAAGTTATACTTACTATTCTTGCCGAGTTTTCCAAAGGTTTTAATCCCAGAGACACCAGCGCTTCGGCCAAGGGCAAATTCAGCTAGCAAAAGTGGGAAACCAATTAAAATAGTGGAGATGAGAAAGACCAGTAAAAAGCCTCCTCCACCGTTAGCAGCAGTCATGTAGGGGAATTTCCAAACGGCTCCAAGTCCGATGGCTGAACCAGCAGATGCGAGGATAAAGCCCAGTTTAGAACCCCATTGCGATTTTTCAGACATAGTTAAACTCCTAAAATTAGTGTTACAAAAGAAAAAGCTACTGCCCTTGGCAAATAGCCTCATCAGTACTCAAGATGAGCGTTTCTTTTGATTGATAGACTTGACTATCCTATCATGTTTTCTAAGGTCTGTCAAGAAAACCATTTTCAAGTTTTCACAGCTTTCACAAAAAATTAAAATGTTTCGCAAAAACACTTGACTCTGACCTAAGGGGAGGGGTTATACTATCAATGTAATACTCTTCGAAAATCAAATTCAAACCACGTCAGCGTCGCCTTACCGTACTCAAGTACAGCCTGCGGCTAGCTTCCTAGTTTGCTCTTTGATTTTCATTGAGTATAAGGAGGAAATCATGTACCATATAAAAGAAGCTGCGCAGCTTTCTGGTGTCTCTGTTAAGACCCTACACCACTACGATAAGATAGGACTCTTGGTCCCCTTAAAGTCGGAAAACGGCTATCGAACCTACAGTCAAGAGAATTTGGAACGCCTTCAGGTCATACTTTACTATAAATATCTAGGCTTTTCTTTAGAAAAGATAGCAGAGCTGTTAAAGGAAGATAGATCAGATTTGTTGCCTCACTTGACCAGACAGTTGGACTATTTGACTCGAGAAAGGCAACATCTGGATACTTTGATTTCCACCTTGCAAAAAACCATTCAAGAACAAAAAGGAGAAAGAGAAATGAGCATTCAAGAGAAATTTGCAGGATTTAACTACCAAGACCATCAAAAATACCACCAAGAGGCGGTAGAAAAGTATGGACAAGAAGTGATGGACCAAGCGATTGAGCGCCAAAAAGGTCATGAAGACGAAGCTACGGCTGCCTTCAATCAAGTCTTTCAAACCTTGGCACAAAATCTTCAAGTTGGTCTACCGATAACAGCGTCTGAAAACCAAGAAGAAGCAGGTAAACTCTTGCAAGCCATCCGTACTTATGGATTTGATTGTACTATTGAAGTATTCGGTTATATCGGTAAAGGCTACGTTTATAACCCAGAGTTTAAGGAAAACATTGACAAATTTGGACCTGGAACAGCCCAGTACACATCAGATGTCATTGCCCACTATGTCCAAACTCAGACAAAATAAAATCGGAGGAGTGATCTTCCGATTTTTTCTAAATTCAAGTACTACTTGCTTAATAATTTTTCTACCACATTTAGTTTTCGCATGGTCAAATCTACATTGAAAAGCTTTTCAAGATAATTGGTATGGAGTTTCTTTTGTTTTGCAGTTCTAGGGAGATAGAGGTAAAGACAATGGTTGCCGATACAAATTTCTTCTTCACCATAGTCACCATCCAATTTTTCTAATGGTAGACTTTGGATATCATTTTGAAAAAGGATCACATGTATTCGGTCAAAAAGATAGTGTTTTCCAAATGGGTTTTCTTGGACAATGTTTTTAAAAATATCCTTATTCTTAATGATTATTTTGAGATCGGCTCCAATCTTTTCCTTTATTAGAGTATGAACCTGTTCTCGTATTTCTTCGAGAGCTAAGTTACTTTCAAGAATAATATTTCCACTTTGAATATAAGTTCGAACTTGTTGAAAACCAGCTTCTGTCAAGATATCTACTAGATAAGACATTTTCGGGATAGCATTTTTTCCATTAGGAGTAACACCTCTTAGTAAAATAATATGTTCCAAAGGACTTCCTTTCTTTTGGGGCTGATTTAGCCATTGAATAATTTAGATTTAGATTGGATTTGACCCCGCCACCCAGCCAGTGCAGAGAGCAGAAGTGATGTTAAACCCACCTGTGTGGGCGTTAATATCCATGACCTCGCCTGCAAAGTGGAGTCCAGGTACCAGCTTACTTTCAAGGGTTTTAGGGTTGATTTCCTTAAGACTGACACCACCCTTGGTGACAAAGGACTTGGCAAGGGACATTTTGCCAGTCACAGGGATTTTGAGAGCCTTGATAGATTGGACAAGTTGTTCACGTTCCTTTTCAGTCAGTTGTTTGACTTTTTCTGGATAGCCTTGCACAAAAAATTCTGCCAAGCGTTCTGGAAGCAAAGTTTTTAAAGCATTTTTCAAGGATTTTTCCCGATTTTCTTCTAGGAATGCAGCTAAGTCCATCTCAGAAAGTTGAGGCAAAACATCCAGTGAGAGAATCTCCCCACCCTTGACAAAGCTGGATATACGCAGGGCAGCAGGACCTGATAAACCAAAGTGGGTAAAGAGTAAATCGTGAGTGATGACATGCTTGCCATAACTTAGGGTCACATCGTCCAATGAAATTCCCTGCAAGGCCTTGTGTGGAAAATCTGTTAATAAAGGACTTTCAGCGGCTTCAAGATCGGTAATGGTGTGCTTAAAATGGCGAGCAATCTCGTGACCAAAACCAGTCGAACCAGTTGAAGGATAGGATTTACCACCAGTTGTGACAATGAGTTTCTCACAAGTGAAGGTTTGGTCTGCGGACTTAAGGACAAACTGGTCATCTATCTTTTTAACCGAAACAATTTCGGTTTGAGTAGCAACTTGACCACCTAGCTCAGTAATTTTCTTTTCTAAGGCTTCGATAATGGTCCGAGACTTGTCACTAGTAGGAAAGACGCGGCCGTGGTCTTCGACCTTAAGTTTAACACCATTTTCTGTAAAAAAGTTGATGATATCATGGTTATCAAACTGAGAGAAGACACTGTAGAGAAAGCGCCCATTTCCAGGGATTCCAGCTAGTAGGTCATCTAGAGTTCCGTTGTTGGTTACATTGCAACGTCCCCCACCAGTACCAGCTAATTTTTTTCCAAGTTTCCGATTTTTTTCGATGAGGAGGGTTTTATGACCATAAAAGCTACTGGAAATTGTAGCCATCATTCCAGCAGGTCCTCCACCGATGACGATAGTATCAAAATGTTTCATAGCTCTATTGTACCACAAAAAAACGAGAGATGATGATCATCTCTTGTCAGGAATGCAATTAATCAATTTCATATCCCATCAGCAAACCACCATCTTCTGCATAAAAACTGCAGAGACCAGATGTTGGGAGAATTTTAATATCCGCCTGTGGGAAATTTTCACGGATTCGCTCTGAAAGCTGTTGACAACATTTCTCGTTATTGCGTTGGGCCATGACAATACGGCCACCAGCATATCCAGCTTTCACTAACTCTTCATAGGCTGCCTGAATCGATTTCTTTGGTCCTCGTGCTTTTTGTAGCAATTCGAGAGTTCCAGTTTCACTAGCTTCTCCGACCATACGGATATTGAGAAGGCCAACGACCGTACCGATAAGCTTGCTCAAACGGCCGTTCTTCACCAAGTTATCGACTTTAGCTAGGACAAAAAGTAACTTGGTTTTTTCTTGATAGGCGGTGATAGCTTCAACCACTTCTTCAAAAGATAAGCCCTGGTCGATCAAGTCATTCACTTTTTCTACGAGCAAGTCAACTTCCCCACCAGCAGACAAACTATCAATTATATGAATTTTAGTATCAGGATGTTCTTCCAGATAAATATTTTTTGCTAGTTGAGCACTATTGTGGCTTCCAGAAAGAGTACCAGTGATGGTTACTAGGAAAATGTTTTTGGCTCCTTCAAATGCTCGCAAATAATCATCTGGGCTTGGACAAGCTGATTTTGAAGCTTCTGCAGTTGCATACATGGTTTCCATCATTTGGTCAATGTCAAGACTGGCATCATCAACAAAGACCTGATCAGCTACTTGAATGGTTAAGGGCACACTTACAAAGGTCGTGTCAATAGCTGGTCTTGCCAGCTGACGATAATCACAACCAGAGTCAGCAATAATCTTCCAAGTCATAGAAATTCTCCATCTTTGTCAGTTATACATTGACAAAGGTTCTGTCTTTTTTTACAATTATATCATGAAAGCCCTTGAAACAAAAGCCTCATCCGTCTGTTGTGACAAGTAGAAAGAAAATGTTATGTCTGAACGTAGAATCTCTGAAAAGTCTCTTGAAAATCTCAGAAAATCAAACCAAGAATCCAATTTATTAACTAGAGAAGCCATCGAAACAGCCCTCTTGCAACTCTTGGAAAAAAAGGACCTGACCAAGATTAGTATTTCTGAATTGGTCAAACGTGCAGGCGTTTCTCGTGCGGCCTTTTATCGCAATTATGATTCCAAAGAGGAGATTTTAGAAAGCGTATTTAAACGAACTGTCCACAATATTATGGAACAGTTGCATCATTATGATTTAAAGACAGACCTTTATCTGGTCTGGGTTCACCTTTTCCGAGAAGCAAGAAAGGAAGCCAGAGTGATTCAACTTGCCTTAGATTACCATCTGGAAAAAATCTTTGTCCAAGCCATGCAGGAGTTTCTGGAAAAATACCATGGAAAATCAAAAGGTGTCAGCTCTTATCTTCATTCCTTCTGGAGTTCAGCCATCGTCTCAGTCCTTTTAAAATGGATCAAGGATGGCATGAAGGTACCTGCTGAAAAGATTGCAGATTTACGGTTACCATTTTTTAAAAAATAGAGAAAAAGGAGAAGAGATATGACTGAAGAAAGACTAGCATGGGATGAGTATTTTGCAGCCCAAGCTCTACTAATTGCCAATCGTTCCACTTGTAAACGTGCCAAAGTGGGCGCAATTCTGGTAAAGGATAATAAAGTTATTTCCACTGGTTATAATGGTTCGGTGTCAGGGACTGAGCATTGTATTGATCACGAATGTCTGGTCATTGAAGGTCACTGTGTTCGCACTCTTCACGCAGAGGTTAATGCCATTCTCCAAGGTGCAGAACGTGGGGTTCCCAAAGGCTTTACAGCCTATGTGACCCACTTTCCATGTCTAAACTGTACAAAACAATTGCTTCAGGTTGGTTGTAAGCGCGTGGTTTATATCAACCAGTACCGAATGGACGACTATGCCCAATACCTTTATCAAGAAAAGGGAACAGAATTAACCCATTTACCACTTGAGACAGTGCAGGCAGCTCTTAAAGAGGCGGATTTAATGTAAAAATTATCAAAAATAAATGGTTTAGAAAGATTTTTAAACCGTTTTTTGGTATAATAAGAAGAATAAATTGAAAGAAGGAATTCCAAAAATGGGAAAAATTGAAGTTATTAATCATCCATTGATTCAACACAAATTGTCAATCTTGCGTCGTACAGATACTTCTACAAAAGCTTTTCGTGAGCTAGTAGATGAGATTGCAATGTTGATGGGGTATGAAGTACTTCGTGATCTTCCACTAGAAGATGTGGAAATCGAAACACCAATCACAAAAACAGTTCAAAAACAATTGGCAGGTAAGAAATTGGCCATCGTTCCAATCTTGCGTGCAGGTATCGGGATGGTTGATGGACTCTTGAGCTTGGTTCCAGCTGCTAAGGTTGGCCACATCGGTATGTACCGTGATGAAGAAACGCTTCAACCAGTTGAGTATTTGGTGAAATTGCCTGAAGATATTGACCAACGTCAAATTTTTGTCGTAGACCCAATGTTGGCAACAGGTGGATCAGCAATCTTGGCTGTTGATTCTCTTAAAAAACGTGGCGCATCAAATATCAAATTTGTCTGCCTTGTATCTGCTCCAGAAGGTGTAAAAGCCCTTCAAGAAGCTCATCCAGATGTAGAAATCTTTACAGCAGCCTTAGATGAACGCTTGAACGAACACGGTTATATCGTTCCAGGTCTTGGAGATGCTGGAGACCGCTTGTTCGGTACGAAATAACATCGAAAAGAAGAAGATTGACTTGGAAAAGAATTCCAGTCACGAAAGGAGGTTGAATTTTTGTTTCTGTTTAATGAAAACAGAGCAAAAATTTGACCTTTTTTGACCAAGATATTATAATAGTCTTATCTTCAGTCATCTGACAAACAAAAATAAAACTCAAAAGGAGAAATGAATGATTCCTGTAGTTATTGAACAAACAAGCCGTGGAGAACGTTCATACGATATTTACTCACGTCTTCTCAAAGACCGCATCATTATGCTGACAGGTCCAGTTGAAGATAATATGGCTAATTCTGTTATTGCCCAGTTGCTTTTCTTGGATGCCCAAGATAGTACAAAAGATATTTACCTTTATGTCAATACACCTGGTGGTTCCGTTTCAGCTGGTTTGGCAATCGTTGATACCATGAACTTTATCAAGGCAGATGTCCAAACCATCGTTATGGGAATGGCTGCATCTATGGGGACAGTCATCGCATCAAGTGGGGCAAAAGGCAAACGTTTCATGCTTCCAAATGCTGAATATATGATTCACCAACCAATGGGTGGTACAGGTGGTGGTACCCAACAAACCGATATGGCGATTGCTGCAGAACACTTGCTTAAAACTCGTAATACCTTGGAAAAAATCTTGGCTGAAAATTCAGGTCAGTCAATTGAAAAAGTCCATGCAGATGCAGAACGTGATAACTGGATGAGTGCCCAAGAAACACTTGAATATGGCTTCATTGATGAAATCATGGCCAACAATTCATTGAACTAATGATTAAAGAAGGCAAACTCGACTGGGTTTGCTTTTTTTGGTATAATAAGGAGAAATTTCTTAGAAAGAGGATTTATCATGTTTGAAAAAGTCAATCGTTCTGGCTTGATTATCTATCTTTACTATAATCGTGATTCAAAAAAACTGCAGGATTATGGAGATATTACCTATCATTCCAAGAAACATCGTTATTTACAACTCTATGTTCCAACTCAAGAAGTGGAGCAATTGGTCGGGCGCTTGAGCAAGGAAAAGTTTATAAAAAAAGTCAGAGTTTGTCATATTCAAGAGCTGGAAACACCCTTTGTGGGCAATCTTTATCGAGAGGAAAACGTTATCATCGAAAAAGTTCAAGAAAAGTGTTGACAATTTTCTGATAATTCGGTATATTCTTAACATGCTATTTATTTAAGAAATAAGGAGACAAAAAGATGAAGAAAAAATTTGCCCTATCGTTTGTGGCGCTTGCAAGTGTAGCACTTCTTGCAGCCTGTGGAGAAGTGAAGTCTGGAGCAGTCAACACTGCTGGTAACTCAGTAGAGGAAAAGACAATCAAAATCGGATTTAACTTTGAAGAAACTGGTGCCGTAGCAGCCTACGGGACATCTGAACAAAAAGGTGCTCAACTTGCTGTTGATGAAATCAATGCAGCAGGTGGTATCGACGGAAAACAAATCGAAGTAGTTGATAAAGATAACAAGTCTGAAACAGCAGAAGCTGCTTCAGTAACAACTAACCTTGTAACCCAATCTAAAGTATCAGCAATCGTAGGTCCTGCGACATCTGGTGCAACTGCAGCTGCGGTAGCTAACGCTACAAAAGCAGGTGTTCCATTGATTTCGCCAAGTGCGACTCAAGATGGATTGACTAAAGGTCAAGATTACCTCTTTATCGGAACTTTCCAAGATAGTTTCCAAGGAAAAATTATTGCAAACTATGTTACTGAAAAATTAAACGCTAAGAAAGTTGTTCTTTACACTGATAATGCCAGCGACTATGCTAAAGGTATTGCTAAATCTTTCCGCGAATCATACAAGGGTGAAATCGTTGCAGATGAAACTTTCGTAGCAGGTGACACAGACTTCCAAGCAGCCCTTACAAAAATGAAAGGGAAAGACTTTGATGCAATTGTTATTCCTGGTTACTACACTGAAGCTGGTAAAATTGTGAACCAAGCGCGTGGTATGGGAATTGACAAACCAATCGTTGGTGGTGATGGATTCAACGGTGAAGAGTTTGTACAACAAGCAACTGCTGAAAAAGCATCAAACATCTACTTTATCTCAGGCTTCTCTACTACTGTAGAAGTTTCAGCTAAAGCAAAAGCTTTCCTTGAGGCTTACCGCGCTAAGTACAATGAAGAGCCTTCAACGTTTGCAGCCTTGGCTTATGACTCAGTTCACCTTGTAGCAAACGCAGCAAAAGGTGCTAAAAACTCTGGTGAAATCAAGGATAACCTTGCTAAAACAAAAGACTTTGAAGGTGTAACTGGTCAAACAAGCTTCGATGCAGACCACAACACAGTCAAAACTGCTTACATGATGACCATGAACAATGGTAAGGTTGAAGCAGCAGAAGTTGTAAAACCATAATAGAAAAATGTTGAAATAGGGAATGAGCCTTTGACTCACTCCCTGTTTCGATGTTTAGTACTCTTCGAAAATCAAATTCAAACCGCGTCAACGTCGCCTTGGATTATATATGTGAATGACTTCGTCAGTCTTATCTACAACCTCAAAGCAGTGCTTTGAGCAACCTGCGGCTAGTTTTCTAGTTTGCTCTTTGATTTTCATTGAGTATAAGAACCTATCAAAAAGTGAGGGAAAACCCTCAAAATTATAAATAGAAAGAGTGAATTTTATGCTCCAACAACTAGTAAATGGTTTGATTCTAGGTAGTATTTACGCGCTGTTAGCCCTAGGATATACCATGGTTTACGGAATTATCAAGCTCATCAACTTTGCCCACGGTGATATTTATATGATGGGAGCCTTTATCGGTTATTTCTTGATTAATTCTTTTCAAATGAATTTCTTTGTAGCGCTTATTGTAGCGATGCTAGCGACAGCCATTCTTGGTGTCGTGATTGAGTTCCTTGCTTATCGACCTTTACGCCACTCTACTCGTATTGCTGTTTTGATTACAGCTATTGGAGTTTCCTTCCTACTGGAGTATGGTATGGTCTATTTGTTTGGTGCCAATACTCGTGCCTTCCCTCAAGCGATTCAAACAGTTCGCTATGATTTGGGACCAGTTAGCCTAACAAACGTGCAGTTAATGATTTTGGCTATTTCCTTGATTTTGATGATTTTGTTACAAGTTATTGTTCAAAAGACAAAGATGGGGAAAGCCATGCGTGCAGTATCTGTAGATAGCGATGCGGCGCAATTGATGGGGATCAATGTAAACCGTACTATCAGCTTTACCTTTGCTTTGGGTTCTGCTCTTGCGGGTGCGGCTGGTGTTCTGATTGCTCTTTATTATAACTCTCTTGAGCCTTTGATGGGGGTTACTCCAGGTCTTAAGTCATTCGTTGCCGCAGTACTTGGTGGTATTGGAATTATTCCTGGTGCTGCTCTTGGTGGTTTTGTGATTGGTCTATTGGAAACTTTTGCGACAGCCTTTGGAATGTCAGACTTCCGTGATGCCATTGTTTATGGAATCTTGTTGTTGATCTTGATTGTCCGCCCAGCTGGTATCCTTGGTAAAAATGTGAAAGAGAAGGTGTAAACGATGAAAGAAAATTTAAAAGTTAATATTCTATGGTTACTCCTTTTGTTAGCTGGCTATGGCTTGATTAGTGTACTGGTCTCAGTCGGAGTACTCAATCTATTCTATGTACAGATTTTACAACAAATTGGAATTAATATTATTTTGGCTGTTGGCCTTAACTTAATCGTTGGTTTTTCAGGACAATTTTCACTTGGACATGCTGGTTTCATGGCTATTGGTGCCTATGCCGCTGCTATTATTGGTTCTAAATCACCAACCTACGGTGCCTTTTTTGGAGCTATGATTGTAGGTGCTTTGCTTTCAGGAGCAGTTGCCTTACTTGTCGGAATTCCAACCTTGCGCTTGAAGGGGGACTATCTTGCGGTAGCGACTCTAGGTGTTTCTGAAATTATCCGTATCTTTATCATCAATGGCGGAAGCCTTACAAATGGTGCGGCAGGTATCTTGGGAATTCCTAACTTTACAACTTGGCAAATGGTATACTTCTTTGTCGTGATTACAACCATTGCAACCTTGAACTTCTTGCGTAGCCCGATTGGTCGTTCAACCCTATCTGTTCGTGAGGACGAGATTGCTGCTGAGTCAGTTGGGGTTAATACGACTAAAATTAAAATCATCGCCTTTGTCTTTGGTGCTATTACTGCAAGTATTGCAGGGTCACTTCAGGCAGGATTTATCGGTTCAGTTGTACCGAAAGATTACACTTTCATTAACTCAATCAACGTTTTGATCATTGTTGTATTTGGTGGACTTGGTTCAATTACAGGTGCAATTGTTTCAGCCATTGTTCTTGGAATTTTGAATATGCTTCTCCAAGACGTTGCTAGCGTGCGTATGATCATTTACGCTTTGGCCTTGGTATTGGTAATGATTTTCAGACCAGGTGGACTCCTTGGAACATGGGAATTGAGCCTATCACGATTCTTTAAAAAATCTAAGAAGGAGGAACAAAACTAATGGCATTACTTGAAGTAAAACAGTTAACCAAACATTTTGGCGGTCTAACAGCTGTTGGAGATGTGACTCTTGAATTGAACGAAGGGGAACTGGTTGGACTAATCGGTCCAAACGGAGCTGGTAAAACTACCCTTTTCAACCTCTTGACCGGTGTTTATGAACCAAGTGAGGGAACAGTTACCCTTGATGGTCACCTTTTGAATGGGAAGTCACCTTATAAGATTGCCTCCTTAGGACTTGGACGTACTTTCCAAAATATCCGTCTCTTTAAAGATTTAACAGTTTTGGATAATGTTTTGATTGCTTTTGGCAACCATCACAAACAACATGTTTTTGCTAGTTTCTTACGCTTACCAGCTTTTTACAAGAGTGAAAAAGAATTAAAAGCTAAAGCTTTGGACTTACTGAAAATCTTTGATTTAGATGGTGATGCAGAGACTCTTGCTAAAAACCTCGCCTATGGACAACAACGTCGTTTGGAAATTGTTCGTGCCCTTGCTACGGAGCCTAAAATTCTCTTTTTAGATGAACCAGCAGCAGGTATGAACCCACAGGAAACAGCGGAATTGACTGAGTTAATTCGTCGTATCAAAGATGAATTTAAAATTACAATCATGTTGATTGAACACGATATGAATCTGGTCATGGAAGTAACAGAACGCATCTACGTACTTGAATACGGTCGTTTGATTGCTCAAGGAACTCCAGATGAAATTAAGACCAATAAACGCGTTATCGAAGCTTATCTAGGAGGTGAAGCCTAATGTCTATGTTAAAAGTTGAAAATCTTTCTGTGCATTACGGTATGATCCAAGCAGTCCGTGATGTAAGCTTTGAAGTGAATGAAGGAGAGGTTGTTTCTCTTATCGGTGCCAATGGTGCAGGTAAGACAACTATTCTCCGTACCTTGTCTGGTTTGGTTAGACCGAGTTCAGGAAAAATTGAATTTTTAGGTCAAGAAATCCAAAAAATGCCAGCTCAGAAAATCGTGGCAGGTGGACTTTCACAAGTTCCAGAAGGACGCCATGTCTTCCCTGGCTTGACTGTGATGGAAAATCTTGAAATGGGAGCTTTCTTAAAGAAAAATCGTGAAGAAAATCAAGCTAACTTGAAGAAGGTTTTCTCACGCTTTCCTCGTCTTGAAGAACGGAAGAACCAAGATGCAGCCACTCTTTCAGGAGGGGAACAACAAATGCTTGCCATGGGACGCGCCCTTATGTCAACACCTAAACTTCTTCTTTTAGATGAGCCATCAATGGGACTTGCCCCAATCTTTATCCAAGAAATTTTTGATATCATTCAAGATATCCAGAAACAAGGAACGACCGTCCTCTTGATTGAACAAAACGCTAATAAAGCACTCGCAATCTCTGACCGAGGCTATGTACTGGAAACAGGAAAAATCGTCCTATCCGGAACAGGAAAAGAACTCGCCTCATCAGAAGAAGTCAGAAAAGCATATCTAGGTGGCTAAAAAGGTCCGGGGGACCTTTTTAATCGGTGGATAGAGATTGCGAAGCAATCATCCGAATCCAGTGGATTGTTTTAGTCGGTATATTTAGATTGGAAACAAATCTGCATCTACTTTGAAAGATGAATTTATAATAATTGAAAAATCGAATGAAAGGTATTTTATCTTCATTCATAGAGCTCGATTTCAGAGCTCTTTTTGCTAGCTTATTCATACTTTTCTGAATTTTGAAAAAGAAATGTAAGCGTTTGATAGATTTACAAAAAGATTGTATAATAGGGATAAGAATAGAAAAGGAGAAGTCTCATGGCAGTTAAAGATTTTATGACCCGCAAGGTAGTGTACATTAGTCCAGATACAACAGTATCTCATGCAGCAGATTTGATGAGAGAGCAAGGTTTGCACCGCTTGCCTGTTATCGAAAATGATCAATTGGTTGGTTTGGTGACTGAGGGAACCATTGCGCAAGCAAGTCCATCCAAAGCAACAAGTCTTTCTATCTATGAGATGAATTATCTTCTAAATAAGACCAAAGTAAAAGATGTCATGATTCGCGATGTTGTCACTGTTTCAGGCTATGCGAGTCTAGAAGATGCAACTTATCTGATGTTGAAAAACAAGATTGGTATTCTTCCTGTCGTAGATAACCATCAAGTCTATGGTGTTATTACTGACCGTGACGTTTTCCAAGCCTTTCTTGAAATTGCTGGCTATGGAGAAGAAGGAATTCGTGTGCGCTTTGTTACGGAAAATGAAGTCGGCGTTCTCGGTAAGATTGTTTCTCTAATCGTTGAAGAAAATTTGAATATCTCGCATACAGTCAATATTCCACGAAAAGATGGTAAGGTGATTATAGAAGTTCAAATTGATGGTTCAGTTGATTTGACAGCCTTAAAGCAAAAATTTGAAGCTGAAAATATTCAAGTAGAAGAGATTAGTCGTACTTCTGCTAAAATTTTGTAAGCATGGAAGCCGAAAGGCTTCTTTTTTCATGAAAAGGGGAGTAAAGTAAAAGATGGAAAGAAATGAGAGAATATGGTATAATAAAACGATACAAAAAAGGAGTATTTATGGACATTTCAGAAATTCGTCAGAAAATTGACGCAAATCGTGAAAAATTAGCTTCTTTCAGGGGGTCTCTTTGACCTCGAAGGTTTAGAGGAAGAGATTGCCATCTTGGAAAACAAGATGACAGAACCTGATTTTTGGAACGATAATATCGCGGCCCAAAAAACGTCGCAAGAATTAAATGAATTAAAAAATACCTACAATACCTTTCATAAAATGGAAGAGTTGCAGGATGAAGTTGAAATTTTATTAGACTTTTTGGCTGAAGACGAGTCAGTGCATGAGGAACTGGTTGGACAGTTATCAGAACTTGATAAGATGATGACCAGCTACGAGATGACTCTTCTTTTGTCAGAACCTTATGACCATAATAATGCTATCTTGGAAATCCATCCAGGTTCTGGTGGTACAGAGGCTCAGGATTGGGGAGATATGTTACTTCGTATGTATACTCGTTATGGTAATGCTAAAGGCTTTAAAGTAGAAGTCTTGGATTATCAGGCTGGTGATGAGGCTGGTATTAAGTCGGTAACTTTATCATTTGAAGGACCTAATGCTTATGGTCTTCTCAAGTCAGAAATGGGTGTGCATCGTTTGGTACGAATCTCGCCATTTGACTCTGCTAAACGTCGCCATACCTCTTTTACATCTGTAGAAGTGATGCCAGAGTTGGATGATACCATTGAAGTGGAAATCCGTGAAGATGATATCAAGATGGACACTTTCCGTTCAGGTGGTGCTGGTGGACAAAACGTCAACAAGGTTTCAACAGGTGTGCGTTTGACACACATTCCTACGGGAACTGTCGTCCAGTCAACAGTCGATCGTACCCAATATGGAAATAGAGATCGTGCCATGAAGATGTTGCAGGCTAAGCTCTATCAAATGGAGCAAGAGAAGAAAGCTGCGGAAGTCGATTCCCTCAAGGGTGAGAAAAAGGAAATCACATGGGGAAGCCAAATCCGTTCATATGTTTTCACGCCTTATACTATGGTAAAAGATCACCGAACTAGCTTTGAAGTTGCACAAGTAGATAAGGTTATGGATGGAGACCTAGATGGTTTTATCGATGCCTATCTCAAGTGGCGAATTAGCTAAGATAGAAAGGAACTCACATGTCAATCATTGAAATGAGAGATGTCGTCAAAAAATACGACAACGGAACGACTGCACTACGCGGTGTTTCGGTCAGCGTTCAACCAGGGGAATTTGCCTACATCGTAGGACCTTCAGGAGCAGGGAAGTCAACCTTTATTCGTTCTCTATATCGTGAAGTAAAAATCGATAAAGGAAGTCTATCAGTTGCTGGTTTTAATCTGGTTAAGATTAAAAAGAAAGATGTTCCGCTTCTACGTCGAAGTGTTGGGGTTGTCTTTCAGGATTATAAATTGTTGCCAAAGAAAACTGTCTATGAAAATATTGCTTACGCTATGGAAGTAATCGGGGAAAATCGCCGTAATATCAAAAAACGGGTGATGGAAGTTTTGGACTTGGTTGGGTTGAAGCACAAGGTTCGTTCTTTCCCAAATGAGCTCTCAGGTGGAGAGCAACAGCGGATTGCAATTGCACGTGCCATTGTAAACAATCCCAAAGTATTGATTGCGGACGAACCAACAGGAAACTTGGACCCAGATAATTCATGGGAAATTATGAATTTGCTGGAACGCATCAATCTCCAAGGTACAACTGTCTTGATGGCGACCCACAACAGTCAGATTGTAAATACCTTGCGCCACCGTGTCATTGCCATTGAAAATGGCCGTGTCGTTCGTGACGAAGCTAAAGGAGAATATGGATACGATGATTAGTAGATTTTTCCGTCATTTATTTGAATCATTAAAAAGTTTGAAGCGAAATGGCTGGATGACAGTAGCTGCTGTCAGTTCGGTTATGATTACCTTGACCTTGGTTGCAATATTTGCATCTGTTATCTTTAATACGGCTAAACTAGCTACAGATATTGAAAATAATGTCCGAGTAATGGTATACATTCGTAAGGATGTAGCTGATAATAGTGAGACTATTGAAAAAGAAGGCCAAACTGTTACTAATAATGATTACCACAAGGTATACGATGCTTTGAAAGGTATGTCAACCGTTAAAAGTGTTACCTTTTCAAGTAAAGAAGAACAATATGAAAAGTTGACAGAAACAATGGGGGACAACTGGAAAATCTTTGAAGGCGATGCCAATCCTCTCTATGATGCTTATATAGTAGATACCAATACACCAAGTGATGTAAAGACGGTAGCAGAAGAGGCTAAGAAAATTGAAGGTGTGTCAGAAGTTCAGGATGGTGGTGCCAATACAGAACGCTTGTTCAAGTTAGCTTCATTTATTCGCGTCTGGGGACTTGTTATCGCTGGATTATTGATTTTCATTGCAGTCTTCTTGATTTCTAATACTATACGTATTACCATTATTTCACGTAGCCGTGAAATTCAAATCATGCGTTTGGTAGGTGCTAAGAATGGCTATATCCGCGGACCTTTCTTGCTTGAAGGTGCCTTTATCGGGCTTCTTGGAGCAACCCTTCCATCAGTTCTGGTATTTGTTGTTTATCAAATGGTTTACCAATCGGTTAATAAGTCATTAGTCGGTCAAAACCTTTCAATGATTTCACCAGAGGTATTCAGACCACTGATGATTGCTCTCTTATTTGTGATTGGAATTTTCATTGGTTCACTGGGTTCAGGAATTTCAATGCGCCGATTCTTGAAGATTTAGGTAAAATAGCTACTTTTATGAGGAGATTAAATGATCTCCTTTTTTGCTACAAAAATTTTAGAAAAAAGGCTAAATTCGCAAACTAAGTTCCACCGCTAGTAGAAGTGGAAGTTAGTCTGATAAAAATCATAAAAACCAGTGGAATTCCGTGTCAGGGTAAGTTCCACTGGTTTTACTCATGCTTGATTTGATAGCTTTTGTAACCAAAATGAATCGAAAAAAAGAGCGCACAACCCCCCCTCATCTGAAAGCGTTTCAGATTAAGTTCCGCTATGGTGGAAGTTAGTGTGAGACGTTTGAATGGGTTTTTTGGTTAGTTTTTAGATTTTATGTTGGAGTAATGTAGAAGACTGACAGACGTCTTCTGCAGGTATTTTAGAAATGCCAAGAAGCTTAGGAATCTCTTCTCCGTAAGTAAACTCAAAAAGTTCATAGGCTGATTTTCCATTCAAAGCAGCACGTTTGACACTGTTGACATGAGAACAAACGAGATTGATGTCCTCTTGAGTTAAATTGTCAAAAGAAGTTCCTTTAGGTAGAATATCGCGAATTAGCGTGTGATTTTTCTCAATTCTCCCTTTCTGGTCAGAGCGATTAGGGTCACAAAAGAAGAGTTTACTCTCTCCTCGAACATCCATTTCGATGTCATCAACCCTGGCAAACTCTCCACCATTATCTGTTAGGATGACAGGAAAGAGTTGACAGAAATCTTTATCCGCTTGGTGAAGGGTGTTCTTGATATCATAGAGGTGTTTGGTAACCTCAAGGTCAGTTTTATTATCCAGAAGTCTAGCGAAGATAAAGTTACAGAAAGACAGGTTGAAGGTCAGTAGGACTTTACCTCCCATTCTGCCCATAACCGTATCCATTTCCAGCCAAGAGTCTAGTTGATTAAGGGATAAATAGTTTTGGAAATCCTCATAGGAACGGCCTTTTTTAGCTTCTTTAGGGATGGAAGGTAGCTTACTTTTCCGTCTTTCTTTGAATTTAACAGCTCTGGCTAAGTCAATAGGAGCGATAGATAGGTATCCTTTTCGGATATGTCGATAGACAGTTGAGGAGCTAACATCGAGGTTATGAGTTTTCAGAATATGATAGATGTGTTGTCCCTTTTTAACCCCATCAGAAATGACTTTGTCCATGTCCCAGAAGGTCTTGGAATTGAGAGGAGTTCCTTCACGAGCTTCTACAAGAGTTTGTTCGTACTGCTTTTGAGCTTGTTTAGCGAGGTAGAAGATTTTCTGATAGCCACAATTTTGTCTTCTTTTAGGGCACCCGTTACAGACAAAGGGAGCCTTATCGAGTAAAGGGCAAGGGAGGTTATGGCCTGTAGACTCTCTAGCTTGTCTGTTTCGTTTCACTTCTTTGGAGACAGTGGTAGGGTCTTTTAGAATAAGTTGCCCGATAGCTTTGAAGGTTTCACCGCGCTCTAAGCCTAATTGGATATCGTTACGGTCTGAAAGGGTAAGGTGCTTATGTTTTGTCATAGTGGACCTCATTTCTAACTCAAACGTCTCACACTTAATTCCACCATAAAAATCCGTTTTAGACTAATTTCCACTTTGGTCAGGCAAGTGGAAGTTACTTTGAGAAGTTAGCTTTTAGAAAAAAGTCTACTTTTTTTTTATAAAAGCCTTTACAAAAAAAATTAAAGTGGTATAATTGAATTATAGAAAGTGCAAACGTTTTCGTAAAACGTTTGCCTAAATAAAAATAAAGGAGATTTGAATGATGAAAGATACATTCAAAAATGTCTTGTCTTTCGAGTTTTGGCAAAAATTCGGTAAGGCTTTGATGGTGGTTATCGCGGTTATGCCGGCTGCTGGTTTGATGATTTCAATCGGTAAGTCTATCGTAATGATTAACCCAACTTTTGCACCACTTGTAGTTACAGGTGGAATTCTTGAGCAAATTGGTTGGGGGGTTATCGGTAACCTTCACATTTTGTTTGCCCTAGCAATTGGAGGAAGCTGGGCTAAAGAACGTGCTGGTGGTGCTTTTGCCGCTGGTCTTGCCTTCATCTTGATTAACCGTATCACTGGTACAATCTTTGGTGTATCAGGAGATATGTTGAAAAATCCAGATGCTATGGTCACAACTCTCTTTGGTGGTTCAATCAAAGTTGCTGATTACTTCATCAGTGTTCTTGAAGCTCCAGCATTGAACATGGGTGTGTTTGTAGGGATTATCTCAGGTTTTGTAGGGGCAACTGCTTACAATAAATACTACAACTTCCGTAAACTTCCTGATGCACTTTCATTCTTCAACGGGAAACGTTTTGTACCATTTGTAGTTATTCTTCGTTCAGCAATCGCTGCAATTCTACTTGCTGCCTTCTGGCCAGTTGTTCAAACAGGTATCAATAGCTTTGGTATCTGGATTGCCAACTCACAAGAAACTGCTCCAATCCTTGCACCATTCTTGTATGGTACTTTGGAACGTTTGCTCTTGCCATTTGGTCTTCACCACATGTTGACTATCCCAATGAACTACACAGCTCTTGGTGGTACTTATGACATTTTAACTGGTGCAGCTAAAGGTACTCAAGTATTTGGTCAAGACCCATTATGGCTTGCATGGGTAACAGACCTTGTTAACCTTAAAGGTACAGATGCAAGTCACTACCAACAATTGTTAGATACTGTTCACCCAGCTCGTTTCAAAGTTGGACAAATGATCGGTTCATTCGGTATCTTGATGGGTGTGATCGTTGCTATCTACCGTAATGTCGATGCTGATAAGAAACATCAATATAAAGGTATGATGATTGCGACAGCTCTTGCAACATTCTTGACAGGGGTTACTGAACCAATCGAATACATGTTCATGTTTGTAGCAACACCTATGTATCTTGTTTACTCACTTGTTCAAGGTGCTGCCTTCGCTATGGCTGACGTAGTAAACCTACGTGTCCACTCATTCGGTTCAATTGAATTCTTGACTCGTACACCACTAGCAATTAATGCTGGTATTGGTATGGATATCGTTAACTTTATCTGGGTAACTGTTCTCTTTGCCGTAATCATGTACTTTATCGCAAACTTCATGATTCAAAAATTCAACTACGCAACTCCAGGACGTAACGGAAATTACGAAACTGCTGAAGGTTCAGAAGAAGCTAGTAGCGAAGTGAAAGTTGCAGCAGGCTCTCAAGCTGTAAACATTATTAACCTTCTTGGTGGACGTGCAAACATCGTTGATGTTGATGCATGTATGACTCGTCTTCGTGTAACTGTAAAAGATGCTGACAAAGTCGGTGATGCAGAACAATGGAAAGCAGAAGGAGCTATGGGTCTTGTCATGAAAGGACAAGGAGTTCAAGCTATCTACGGTCCAAAAGCAGACGTATTGAAATCTGATATCCAAGATATCCTTGATTCAGGTGAAATCATTCCTGAAACTCTTCCAAGTCAAATGACAGAAGCACAACAAAACACTGTACACTACAAAGGTGTAACAGAGGAAGTTTACTCAGTAGCAGACGGTCAAGTTGTTGCTTTGGAACAAGTGAAAGATCCAGTATTTGCTCAAAAAATGATGGGCGACGGATTTGCTGTAGAACCTGCAAATGGAAACATTGTATCTCCAGTTTCAGGTACTGTATCAAGCATCTTCCCTACAAAACATGCTCTTGGTCTTGTGACTGAAGCAGGTCTTGAAGTATTGGTTCACATTGGTTTGGACACAGTAAGTCTTGAAGGAAAACCATTTACTGTTCATGTAGCTGAAGGACAAAAAGTTGCAGCAGGTGATCTTCTTGTCACAGCTGACTTGGATGCTATCCGTGCAGCAGGTCGTGAAACTTCTACAGTAGTTGTCTTCACAAATGCTGAAGCTATTAAATCAGTTAAATTAGAACAAACAGGTTCTCTTGCAGCTAAAACAGCAGTTGCTAAAGTAGAATTGTAATATACTTGAGGTTGGAAGCTGTATTCCAACCTCTTATTTTGGGAGAAAAGCATGAAATTTTTAACACTCAATACTCACAGTTGGATGGAGAAAGAAGCAGAGGAAAAATTCCAGCTCTTGCTTGAAGATATTCTTGATAAAGACTATGATTTGATTTGTTTCCAAGAAATCAATCAGGAGATTACTTCGCAAGAGGTGGAGGTTAATGACTTTTATCAAGCTTTGCCAGCAGCTGAGCCTATTCATCAAGACCACTATGTCAGACTCTTGGTTGAAAAGTTGTCTGAGCAAGGGAAAAATTACTACTGGACTTGGGCCTATAACCATATCGGTTATGACCGCTATCATGAAGGTGTAGCTATCTTGTCTAAAACACCTATAGAAGCACGTGAAATTTTGGTTTCAGATGTAGATGATCCAACAGACTATCACACTCGTCGAGTTGCTTTAGCAGAAACAGTAGTTGAAGGCAAAGAGCTTGCGGTTGCCAGTGTCCACCTTTCTTGGTGGGATAAAGGTTTCCAAGAAGAATGGGCACGATTTGAGGATGTCTTGAAAGAATTGAACAAGCCAGTTTTGCTGGCTGGAGATTTCAACAACCCAGCTGGTCAGGAAGGTTACCAAGCTATTTTAGCTAGTCCATTAGGATTACAAGACGCATTTGAAGTTGCTCAAGAGAAAAGCGGTAGCTATACTGTTCCACCTGAAATTGATGGCTGGAAAGGGAACACTGAACCCCTTCGAATCGACTATGTTTTTACTACCAAAGAGTTAGAGGTGGAAAATTTACATGTCGTATTTGATGGTAACAAGAGTCCACAAGTTAGTGATCACTATGGCTTGAATGCTATTTTAAACTGGAAATAATAACTGAAAAGAGGTTGGAACTATAAAATTCCAGCCTTTTTCTGACTAGAAAAGCTACAGGAAATAGCCTAAATAAGTGAGACTACTGAAATGGAATAAAATATGGTATAATTGGTAAGATAGATAGAATCGAGGATATTATGTCATTTACGAAATTTCAATTTAAAAACTATATTAGAGAAGCCTTGGAGGAGTTAAAATTTACAACTCCTACAGAGGTGCAAGATAAGTTGATTCCGATTGTTTTGTCAGGTCGTGACCTAGTAGGAGAATCAAAAACAGGTTCAGGTAAGACTCATACTTTCTTGTTACCGATTTTCCAGCAATTAGATGAAGCTAGTGATAGTGTACAGGCAGTGATTACTGCACCGAGTCGTGAGTTGGCTACTCAAATTTACCAAGCAGCCCGTCAGATTTCAGCTCACTCAGATGTCGAAGTTCGTGTGGTTAATTATGTGGGGGGTACGGATAAGGCTCGTCAGATTGAGAAATTGGCAAGCAATCAGCCTCATATTGTTATTGGAACACCAGGCCGTATCTACGACTTGGTTAAATCTGGTGATTTGGCTATTCACAAGGCTAAGACCTTTGTGGTCGATGAGGCAGACATGACCTTGGATATGGGATTCTTGGAAACTGTTGATAAGATTGCTGGCAGCCTTCCAAAAGACTTGCAATTCATGGTCTTCTCAGCTACTATTCCACAAAAGTTGCAACCATTCTTGAAAAAATACTTGTCAAATCCTATCATAGAGAAAATCAAGACCAAAACGGTTATTTCTGACACTATTGATAACTGGTTGATTTCAACCAAGGGGCGTGACAAGAATGCTCAAATTTATCAGTTGACTCAGTTGATGCAGCCTTATTTGGCAATGATTTTTGTCAACACTAAAACGCGTGCTGATGAATTGCATTCATATCTGACTGCTCAAGGCTTGAAGGTGGCAAAAATCCATGGGGATATTGCCCCTCGTGAGCGCAAACGTATCATGAACCAGGTGAAAAATCTGGATTTTGAGTACATTGTCGCAACAGACTTGGCGGCGCGTGGGATTGACATTGAAGGTGTCAGCCATGTCATCAATGATGCCATTCCGCAAGACTTATCCTTCTTCGTGCACCGTGTTGGTCGTACCGGACGCAATGGCTTACCAGGCACAGCTATTACCCTTTATCAACCAAGCGATGACTCGGATATCCGTGAGTTGGAGAAATTGGGAATCAAGTTTACTCCTAAGATGGTAAAAGACGGGGAATTTCAAGATACTTATGACCGTGATCGTCGTGCAAACCGTGAGAAAAAACAAGATAAGCTTGATATCGAAATGATTGGTTTGGTTAAAAAGAAAAAGAAAAAAGTCAAACCAGGTTATAAGAAGAAAATTCAATGGGCGGTTGATGAAAAGCGCCGCAAAACCAAGCGTGCTGAAAATCGTGCTCGAGGTCGTGCAGAGCGTAAAGCAAAACGCCAAACATTTTAAAATAGGCTGGGAAAAATTCATTTTAGTAAATAACGAAAAATCGGCTCTTTCCACAACAAAACGCATAATATCAAGATTTTAGCACATCTGATATTATGCGTTTTTCTGATTTTAAAGACTTTTTGCGCAGGCACCTTTTATTGTGATTTTGATTCGGTTTCTGCAGATTCGGGATGGAGTTCTCGGTAGCTTGGTGCCTTGAAAAGGTCAGTACTGGTTTTACCTTGTCGTTGGCTAAAGAGACTAGTTGATCGACTACCTTTTTCTTGCTCAATTTTTTGCAGAATTGGTAAGGAATTGAGGTAAGAAATACTTTCTGTATCAACTGTTCCAAGATGATCTTTTTGATAGAAACGTATCAAATCGCCAGTTTGAATCTGGTAGCTAATTTTCAGCTGTTGACTGACTGCCTGACGAACGCTTTCCAGTTCGGTCTGAGTTTGCTCATCAAGATTACTGATTTCAAGACCACTTTCAGTATAGTAGGTTCGTCCGTCATAACTGGTGTATTTAGGTGTGACGAAGGAATTGGCAGTTCGAAAGGCAACTGTTTCTTGATGGTCTGGTGATAGGAGGTCTTGTCCAACTTGAAGGAAGGAATTGGACTCAATACCAAGGAGGTGTTCGAGAGTAGGTAAGATATCGATTTGTTCACCGTAGGTATTGATGATTTTCCCTTTTTCATAACTAGGCATGACCACCATAAAAGGCACTCGTTGCAACATGGTGTTGTCGTAATTCGACCAGTTCTCAGAAGTCTTTCCAATCAAAGGTGCCAGATCAGGATTGCGGGAGTTGAAAATTCCATAATGGTCTCCATAAATGACGATGATGGATTTTTCATAGAGGTCACTTTCTTTGAGATAGTCAAAGAAGGCCTTGATAGCACTGTCCAGATAGTTGGCTGTTTGGAAATAGCCATTGATAGTTTCATCTTTGGTTTTAGCCAAGGGGAAACCAAGCTCATCGCCTGTCAGATTGCTAGCATAGGGATAGTGATTGGAAACCGTGATATACTTGGAATAAAAAGGCTGCTGCAAGTGCTCCAGATATTGGATGGAATCTTTCATCATGATTTTATCATTTAAACCATATTGGAAAGAATTACTACTGTCTTGCTTGGTGAAATAGGAAGCATCAAAGAAGTACTGGTAGCCCCATTGCTTATAGGTCGTATTTCGATTCCAGAAGGTCCCGATATTACCGTGAAAGACGGCACTCGATTGATAGCCGTTTTTTGATAGGATAAAAGGAGCTACCTGCTGGGTATTGCTACCACCGTAATTGACCATGAAAGAACCTTGGTCAAGTCCAAACAAACCAGTCTCCAGCATGGTTTCCGCATCTGAGATCTTACCAGCCTTGACTTGGTTAAAGATATTCGAAAAGGCTAGGGTTGATTGCGAATGGTAGAGGGAGTTCAGGAAGGGAGTGACTTCATGCTTAGTTCCATCTATGTTAAGTTTATAGTCAAGCAGGAATTGCTGGAAACTCTCTAAGTGGAGATAAATCACATTTTTCCCTTTGGCTAAGCCGAAATAGTCTGGCTTGGGCTTAGCGGAATGTTCTTGAATATAATCTGTGATAGGTTGAAGGTCAGTCTCAGAAGCCTTAGCACGTTCTTTGTTGGCGCTGTATGATTGGTTGGCACTATAGCCTAAAAAGGCTGGTAAACTAAGGGCGCGGACAATATAATAATTAGAAAATCCTCGCGATAGGAGATCGGGACGTTCAATCTCTGCCAAGAAAAGATTAGCAGAAAAGAGCAGGGCTGAGAGAGCAGTGATAGCAACACTGGAGCGGAATTTTAAAGTTCTCCTATCCAGCTGGATGAACTTTTTACAGAGAAGGAAAGCCAGTAATGGGAAATCCATAAAATAGATAAAATCCCAAGGACGCAGTAACTCTAGTTCCGCAGTACCAACAGACACCTTGCTGACCACCTTCATGATTAGCCGTGATAAAGTCACTAAATTCTCGATAGTAGAACACATTAGAAAAGAGCCAAATGAGTAAAAGGCTGTAGATAGCTATACTAAGACTGTAAAAGGCCTTGGTTGACCGAGCATAGAGGGCTAGAGCCAGAAGTAGTAGCCCCAAAGGAAGGGGATTGAAAAAGGCGATAAAGGCAAGGTAATTTTCCTGCAATTTGCCCAATTGAATGTCTAAATTGAAGTCAACGGTATAGGCTAATAAGGTTTTGAGCCAATATAGGATTAAAAGGGTTAGGACAAAACCCAGTCTGGTACTGATTGTTTTTTGGATTTTGTTAAAATTGATTATCACACAATTACTTCCTAAGTTCTTATTAGTATTAGTATAGCATTTTTAAAACTAGAGTAAAAAAGTAAGGGTAGTTTCTTTTTTGAGAATTGTCATAAAATTTGCTATAATAGGAACTATGAATAAAATAAGAGTCAGTAAACGGGTTGAAAAAAAGCTTTTCAAGGGGCTTGTTTTACTAGAAGCGAGTGATCTTGCAGATGTTCATCTCAAGGATCAGGAAGTAGAAGTCCATAGTCAAGAAGGAACCTTTCTTGGAACTGCCTACCTTTCTCAGCAAAACAAGGGCTTGGGCTGGTTTGTTAGTAAGGACAAGGTGGCCTTCAATCAAGCTTTCTTTGAAACACTGTTTAGACGAGCTAAGGAAAAGAGAAGCGCCTACTATCAAGATGATTTGACAACTGCCTTTCGCCTCTTCAACCAAGAGGGAGATGGCTTCGGGGGTCTAACAGTGGACCTGTATGGCGACTATGCTGTCTTTTCTTGGTATAACTCTTATGTTTATCAGATTCGTCAGACCATCTCAGAAGCCTTTAGACAGGTTTTTCCTGAGGTTTTAGGGACCTATGAGAAGATCCGTTTTAAGGGTTTGGACTATGAATCTGCCCATGTTTATGGTCAAGAAGCACCTGACTTCTTTACTGTTTTGGAAAATGGTGTCCTCTATCAAGTCTTTATGAACGATGGCTTGATGACAGGGATTTTCCTAGACCAGCATGAGGTTCGTGGTAGTTTGGTTGATGGTTTGGCTATGGGCAAATCCTTGCTCAATATGTTTTCCTACACAGCAGCCTTTTCAGTAGCTGCAGCCATGGGGGGAGCTAGCCAGACAACTTCTGTTGACTTAGCTAAACGTTCACGAGAATTGTCGGAAGCGCATTTTCAGGCAAATGGAATTAGCACAGACGACCACCGTTTTGTGGTCATGGATGTCTTTGAATATTTCAAGTACGCCAAACGCAAAGGCTTGAACTACGATGTGATTGTCATAGATCCGCCTAGCTTCGCTCGGAACAAAAAACAAACATTCTCTGTGGCCAAGGATTATTACAAGTTGATTTCCCAGAGTCTTGAGATTTTAAATCCGGGAGGTATTATTATTGCCAGTACTAATGCTGCCAATGTTTCCCGTCAGAAATTTACAGAACAAATTGATAAGGGCTTTGCAGGAAGAAGTTACCAGATTTTAAACAAATACGGTCTTCCAGCAGATTTCGCCTATAATAAAAAAGATGAAAGTAGTAATTACCTCAAGGTGATTAGTATGAAGGTTAGTAAATGAAATTAATCGTTTCAGTAATGCCAAGAAGTTTAGAGGAGGCCCAGGTTCTGGATGCCACGAGGTATCAGGATGCTGATATCATTGAATGGCGAGCCGACTATCTGCCTAAAGAAGCGATTTTGCAGGTAGCTCCAGCTATTTTTGAAAAATTTGCAGGCCGTGAATTGGTTTTTACCCTGCGAACTCGTGCTGAAGGGGGAGAAATTGACCTTTCTCCAGAAGAATATATCCATCTAATCAAGGAAGTGGCGCAACTCTATCAACCAGATTATATTGATTTTGAGTACTACAGCTACAAGGATGTTTTTGAGGAAATGCTGGATTTCCCAAATCTCGTTTTGAGTTACCACAATTTCCAAGAAACACCTGAGAATATGATGGAAATCTTGTCAGAGTTGACGAGTTTAAATCCAAAACTTGTTAAGGTTGCGGTGATGGCTCACACGGAGCAGGATGTCTTAGACTTGATGAACTATACACGAGGCTTTAAAACCCTCAATCCTGAACAGGAATATGTGACCATTTCTATGGGCAAGGTGGGCAAAGTCTCTCGTATCACTGCGGATGTGACTGGTTCTAGCTGGTCCTTTGCTAGTCTAGATGAGGCTAGTGCTCCTGGTCAGATTTCCCTAGCTAACATGAAAAAAATCAGGGAGATTTTGGATGAAGCTTGATGGCTATACACGTTTAGCTGCAGTTGTTGCCAATCCTATTAAGCATTCTATTTCGCCCTTTATCCACAATAGGGCCTTTGAGGTGACAGCTACCAATGGTGTTTATGTGGCTTGGGAGATTGAAGCGAGTGACTTGGCAGAAACAGTGGCTAATATTCGTCGCTACCAGATGTTTGGCATCAACCTATCCATGCCCTATAAGGAGCAAGTGATTCCTTATTTGGATGAGCTGAGCGATGAAGCGCGCTTGATTGGTGCGGTTAATACGGTTGTCAATGAGAATGGCACTTTAATTGGATATAATACAGATGGCAAGGGATTTTTTAAGAGCTTGCCTTCTTTTACAATTACAGGTAAGAAGATGACCTTGCTGGGTGCAGGTGGTGCGGCCAAGTCCATTTTGGCGCAAGCTATTTTGGACGGAGTCAGTCAGATTTCAGTCTTTGTTCGTTCAGTTTCCATTGAAAAAACAAGACCTTATCTAGACAAGTTACAGGAGCAAACAGGTTTTAAAGTGGACTTGTATGCTTTAGAAGATGTTTCTGTCTTGCAGGAAAGGATTGCCGAGTCGGATTTACTGGTCAATGCCACCAGTGTTGGGATGGATGGTCAATCTTCCCCAGTTCCTGAAAGCATCAATTTGCCAGAAACTCTCTTGGTGGCAGATATTATTTACCAACCCTTTGAAACCCCATTTTTGAAATGGGCCAGAAGTCAGGGCAGTTCAGCTGTAAACGGTCTGGGGATGTTGCTCTATCAGGCTGCAGAAGCTTTTCAACTGTGGACAGGCAAGGAAATGCCGACAGAAGAAATTTGGCAGTCCTTAACAGAAAAATACCAATAAAGAAAAGGAGATTCTCCTATGAAAATCAGAATCGATATTCCTCATCATCCTTATGATATTCAGATTGAAAAAGGCTGTTTGGCTCAGGCTGGTCAATGGTTGCGAGAACTCTGGCAACCTCAAAAAGTGGTCATTGTAACAGACAACCATGTAGCTTCTCTTTATGCAGAGAAGGTCAAGCTCAGCCTAGAAGATGCTGGTTTTCAGGTGGAGGTATTTGACTTTTTAGAGGGTGAGGAAAGAAAGAATTTAACCACTGTCCAGAAAGTCTATGAATTTCTAGTTAAGCAAGGTCTGACTCGTAGCGATGGAATCGTGGCTCTTGGTGGCGGTGTCGTTGGAGACCTGGCTGGTTTTGTAGCCTCTACCTATATGCGGGGCATTCACTTTGTTCAGATCCCGACCAGCTTGACAGCACAGGTTGATTCTTCTATCGGTGGAAAGACAGGCGTTAACACTCCATTTGCTAAAAATATGGTGGGAACCTTTGCCCAACCTGATGGGGTTCTGATCGATCCGCTTGTCCTTGAAACGCTCGGAAAGAGAGAGTTGATTGAAGGGATGGGTGAGGTCATCAAGTATGGCTTGATTGAGGACCCAGAACTGTGGGCTCTCTTGACGGAGCTGGATGGTTCTGTAGAGAGCATTTTGGAACATGCAGAGACCTTGATTGAACATTCTTGTCAGGTTAAGCGTAAGATGGTAGTTGAGGATGAGTTGGACAACGGTGTTCGCCTTTACCTCAACTTTGGCCATACTATTGGCCATGCCATTGAAGCGACTGCAGGTTATGGAAAAGTCATGCATGGCGAGGCTGTAGCTATGGGAATGGTTCAGATTTCCAAGGTTGCTGAGGAAAAAGGCCTTATGCCAGCTGGTATTACCCAATCTATCACAGAGATGTGTCAGAAATTTGGCTTGCCTGTTGACTATGAAAACTGGGCTGTTGATGAGCTTTATCAAGCTCTTACTCATGACAAGAAAGCGCGTGGCAACACCTTGAAATTGGTCTTGGTGCCAGAGCTCGGTTCAGCGACTATCCACCTAGTTTCTCTGGAAGAGATGAAAGACTACTTGGTAAAATAAGGAGAACGTATGAGATATTTAACTGCAGGAGAATCACATGGGCCCCGTCTGACGGCTATTATTGAAGGAATTCCAGCTGGACTTCCTTTGATAACTGAGGATATCAATGGGGACCTCAAACGCCGTCAGGGCGGCTACGGTCGCGGTGGTCGTATGAAGATTGAGAGTGACCAGGTTGTCTTTACATCGGGCGTTCGCCACGGGAAAACGACAGGGGCTCCCATTACTATGGATGTCATTAATAAGGACCACCAAAAATGGCTGGACATTATGTCTGCTGAGGACATTGAAGACCGCCTTAAAAGTAAACGAAAAATAACCCATCCTCGTCCAGGTCATGCCGACTTGGTTGGGGGCATCAAGTACCGTTTTGATGATTTGCGAAATTCTTTGGAACGTTCATCAGCTCGTGAAACAACCATGCGAGTAGCAGTTGGAGCAGTAGCCAAACGCCTCTTGGCTGAACTGGATATGGAGATTGCCAACCATGTCGTGGTCTTTGGTGGCAAGGAAATCGATGTTCCTGAAAATCTGACAGTGGCTGAGATTAAGGAACGAGCTGCCCAGTCTGAAGTTTCTATTGTCAACCAAGAACGAGAACAGGAGATCAAGGACTATATTGACCAAATTAAGCGTGACGGTGATACCATCGGTGGAGTTGTGGAGACAGTCGTCGGAGGCGTTCCAGTCGGCCTTGGATCTTATGTCCAATGGGACAGAAAATTGGATGCGCGATTGGCCCAGGCCGTTGTTTCTATCAATGCCTTTAAAGGAGTGGAATTTGGCCTCGGCTTTGAAGCTGGTTACCGAAAAGGTAGCCAAGTCATGGACGAAATTCTCTGGTCGAAAGAAGACGGTTATACTCGCCGTACTAACAATCTAGGTGGTTTCGAAGGTGGTATGACCAATGGGCAACCCATTGTTGTTCGTGGTGTCATGAAACCCATTCCTACTCTCTACAAACCACTCATGAGTGTGGATATCGAAACCCATGAACCCTACAAGGCAACTGTGGAGAGAAGTGATCCGACTGCTCTTCCAGCAGCAGGTGTGGTCATGGAAGCCGTTGTGGCAACGGTTCTGGCACAAGAAATCCTCGAAAAATTCTCATCAGACAATTTAGAGGAATTAAAAGAAGCGGTAGCCAAACACCGAGACTATACAAAGAACTATTAAGGAGTTCCTATGGCAAAAACAATCTATATCGCAGGTCTTGGTTTGATTGGAGCCTCTATGGCCCTTGGTATCAAACGTGATCATCCAGATTATGAAATTTTAGGTTATAATCGCAGTCAAGCTTCGAGAGATATTGCCTTGAAAGAAGGAATGATTGACCGTGCAACAGATGATTTTGCCAGTTTTGCTCCTTTGGCAGATATCATCATTCTCAGCTTGCCAATCAAACAAACTATTGCTTTCATTAAGGAGTTGGCCAACTTGGACTTGAAAGAAGGTGTCATTATCTCAGATGCTGGTTCGACCAAGTCAGCCATTGTGGATACGGCGGAGCAATATTTGGCTGGCAAACCTGTTCGCTTTGTCGGGGCTCATCCCATGGCTGGTAGTCATAAGACAGGGGCTGCTTCTGCGGATGTCAATCTCTTTGAAAATGCCTATTATATCTTTACACCTTCTAGGATGACAGGTCAGGATACGCTTGAGGAAATGAGGGATTTGCTTTCAGGTCTTCATGCTCGTTTTATCGAGATTGATGCCAATGAGCATGATCGGGTAACTTCTCAGATCAGCCATTTCCCTCATATTCTTGCTTCTAGTCTCATGGAACAGACCGCGGTCTATGCTCAAGAACATGAGATGGCAAGGCGCTTTGCGGCCGGTGGTTTTCGAGATATGACCCGAATTGCGGAAAGCGAGCCAGGGATGTGGACCTCCATTCTCTTGTCCAATCGTGAGACTATTCTGGAGCGAATTGCGGATTTCAAGGAGCGCTTAGACGAGGTTGGTCAGGCTATCAGCAAGGGAGATGAAGAGCAGATCTGGAACTTTTTCAACCAAGCGCGTGAGCAACGTCAGGCCATGGAAATCCATAAGCGTGGTGGAGTGGATAGCTCTTATGACCTCTATGTTGATGTTCCCGATGAAGAAGATGTCATCTTGAGGATTTTGGAATTGCTACGTGGAACTTCCTTGGTTAATATTCACATCAATGAGGAAAACCGTGAAGATATTCACGGGATCCTACAAATTTCATTTAAAACTGCTCAAGACTTGGAACGAGCCGAGTACCTCATAACAGAAAATACCGACTACACAGTCGTTATCAAATAAGGAGAAAATCATGTCAAATATTTACGATAGTGCAAACGAACTCAGTCGCGGTCTACGCGAATTACCAGAATACAAGGCTGTCAAAGTAGCTAAAGATGCTATTTCAGCAGATGCTGAGGCAAGCAAAATTTTTACAGAATATGTTGCCTTCCAAGAGGAAATTCAAAAATTAGCACAGACAGGTCAAATGCCAGATGCTTCCTTCCAAGCTAAGATGGAAGGCTTTGGTAAACAGATTCAGGGGAATAACCTCTTATCAGAATTCTTTACCAAGCAACAACAATTGGCAATTTACCTTTCTGACATTGAAAAAATTGTTTTCGAACCAGTTTCAGAATTGCTAAAATAAGAAAAGAACTATCATAAAGTCAGAAATTTTAAGGAATTTCTGGCTTTTTATGATAAAATAAGTAAAAGTATTGCAAGTATGAGGTCCAGTATGAAACTAAAAACAAACATTAGCCACTTACACGGCAGTATCCGAGTTCCAGGTGACAAGTCTATTAGTCATCGTTCCATTATCTTTGGCAGTTTGGCTGAGGGTGAGACCAAGGTTTATGATATATTACGTGGCGAAGACGTCCTTTCGACCATTCAAGTCTTTCGTGACCTTGGTGTTGAGATTGAGGATAAAGATGGGGTTATTACCATTCAAGGTGTAGGTATGGATGGCTTAAAAGCGCCACAAAATGCCCTTGATATGGGAAATTCTGGAACCTCGATTCGTCTGATTTCAGGTGTCCTTGCTGGGGCCGACTTCGAAGTAGAAATGTTTGGAGATGACAGTCTTTCCAAACGTCCTATGGATCGTGTGACTATTCCACTGAAAAAAATGGGCGTTAGTATTTCAGGTCAAGCTGAGCGAGACCTGCCTCCCCTTCATTTAAAAGGGACGAAAAACCTAAAACCTATTCATTATGAGTTGCCAATTGCTTCTGCCCAAGTTAAGTCAGCCTTGATTTTTGCGGCCTTGCAGGCTCAGGGGGAGTCTGTAATTATCGAAAAAGAGTGCACTCGTAATCATACTGAAGATATGCTGCAACAATTTGGTGGTAATTTAAGTGTGGATGGCAAGAAAATCACAGTCCAAGGGCCTCAAAAACTGACTGGACAAAAGGTGATTGTTCCAGGAGATATTTCCAGTGCAGCCTTTTGGCTAGTCGCAGGTTTGATTGTTCCAAATTCTCGTGTAGTGCTGAAGAATGTGGGTATTAACGAAACGCGTACAGGTATCATCGATGTCATTCGCGCCATGGGTGGAAAATTGGAAATAACTGAAATCGATCCAGTCGCTAAATCTGCAACCTTGACTGTTGAGTCTTCTGACTTGAAAGGAACAGAGATTGGCGGTGCTTTGATTCCACGTTTGATTGATGAATTGCCAATTATTGCCCTGCTGGCGACCCAAGCCCAAGGTGTCACAGTTATCAAGGATGCTGAGGAACTCAAGGTCAAGGAAACAGACCGCATTCAGGTTGTGGCAGACGCTTTAAATAGCATGGGTGCGGATATCACACCTACAGCAGATGGAATGATTATCAAAGGAAAATCAGCCCTTCACGGTGCTAGAGTCAATACTTTTGGAGACCATCGTATAGGCATGATGACGGCTATCGCGGCCCTCTTGGTTGCAGATGGAGAGGTGGATCTTGACCGTGCTGAAGCTATCAATACCAGCTATCCTAGTTTCTTTGATGATTTGGAGAGCTTAATTCATGGCTAAGGTATTACTCGGATTTATGGGGGCTGGCAAATCGACTATTGCAAGAGGATTGGACCCTAATTACCTTGATATGGATGCTCTGATAGAGAAGCGCTTAGGCATGTCCATTGCGGAATTTTTCGCTGAAAAGGGAGAAGCGGCCTTTCGTCAGGTAGAGTCAGAAGTTCTAGCGGAGTTACTACAAAGAGACCAAGTTGTGTCAACTGGTGGAGGAGTGGTCATTTCTCAGCGAAATCGTGACTTGCTCAAGACAAATTCTGATAATATCTACCTGAAAGCCGATTTTGAAACCCTCTACCAACGCATATCAGCTGATGAGGACAATCAGCGCCCGCTTTTTCTAAAGAATAGCAAGGAAGAACTAGCAGTTATTTTTCAAGAAAGACAGGCTTGGTATGAGGAAGTAGCTAGTCGGATTTTGGATGTGACCAAGCTAAGCCCAGAGGAAATTATAGAGGAACTGAGATGAAAATTGCTTATCTAGGTCCTAAGGGATCATTTTCACACTACGTTGTGCAGACAGCTTTTCCTCATGAGGAATTGCAGGCCTTTGCCAATATTACAGATGTCATCAAGGCCTATGAGCAAGGCTTGGTGGACTATTCTGTGGTGCCAGTTGAAAATTCTATCGAGGGTAGTGTTCATGAAACCTTGGACTACCTTTTTCATCAGGCTCGCATCCAAGCAGTAGCAGAAATCGTTCAGCCTATTCATCAGCAGTTGATGGTGGTTCCAGGTCACACTAAGATTGAAAAGATTTTTTCACATCCACAGGCTTTGGCTCAAGGAAAGAAATTCATCGATGAACAGTATCCAGAGGCTCAAATTGAGGTAACAGCTAGTACAGCCTATGCGGCCCGTTTTATTTCCGAACATCCAGACCAGCCCTTTGCAGCAATTGCACCTAGAAGTTCTGCTGAAGAATATGGTTTGGAACTGATTGCTGAGGATATTCAGGAAATGGAAGCCAATTTCACACGTTTCTGGGTTCTGGGAGCTGAAGGTGCAGCTATTCCCTTGCAAGCACAAACTGAAAAAATGAGTTTGGCCCTGACCTTACCTGACAACCTTCCAGGTGCACTTTATAAGGCCCTTTCGACCTTTGCTTGGCGAGGAATTGACCTGACAAAAATTGAAAGTCGTCCACTCAAGACAGCGTTGGGCGAATACTTTTTCATTATCGATGTGGACTATACTGATAAGGACTTGGTTCACTTTGCCCAAAAAGAATTAGAAGCTATTGGAATCCAGTATAAAATTCTGGGTACCTATCCTATTTATCCAATATCAGACCATGGAAAGGAGAGAAGATGAGTAAAGAAAATCCCTTAAGCCATCACGAGCAGTTGCGTTATGACTATCTACTTAAGAATATTCACTACCTCAATGAGAGAGAGAAAAAAGAGTTCGCTTACTTGCAAGATAAATTAAGTAAGGCAAGTAGTGACGCTCCCGCAGAAAGTCAGGAATTGACAGAGGATTATAGAAAGCCAAGTGCTAACACTTCGATTCCTTCTTATAATAGCCGTAGTCGTTCTGAGAGATACCAGAAAATCAATTCTCTTCCAAAGAAAAAAACTAAAAACCGGAAGCTACGCTGGAGTCGCATTTTCGTAGGTTTACTTGCTCTCTTAACTTTTCTAGCCTTAGGTATGATTTTTATGTTCTTAAAAGGTTACACCAATGCTAATCCAGATAAAACTACCAATGCCAGAGCAGCCCAAGTAGAAGTCTTTAACGGTCAAGATACCAGAGATGGAGTTAATATTTTGATCATGGGTACAGATGGCCGAATCGGTCAAAATAGTGCTGAGACGAGGACTGACTCTATTATGGTATTAAATGTCGGAGGTTCGGATAAGAAAATGAAGCTAGTCAGTTTCATGCGTGACAATTTGGTCTATATAGATGGTTATAGTCAAGTGATTAACGGTAGAAAACAGACAGATAATAAGTTAAACGTAGCCTATGAGTTAGGAGAACAAGAGGGGCAAAAAGGGGCAGAAATGGTTCGCCAAGTCTTGAAAGATAATTTTGACTTGGACATTAAGTACTATGCCTTGGTTGATTTTCAGGCCTTTGCAACAGCGATTGACACGCTTTTCCCTGATGGGGTGACAATTGATGCCCAATTTTCAACATTGAATGGGCTCCCTCTAACAGAAGCTACAGTCGGAGATGATTTACACGCTACTGAGACTGAGTCTCCAACCCAAACCATCAAAGTCGGGAAACAGCAGATGAACGGTTCAACCTTGCTCAATTATGCTCGCTTCCGTGATGATGATGAGGCGGATTACGGCCGTACCAAAAGACAGCAACAAGTACTGACAGCCGTTCTTCAGCAAATCAAGGATCCAACCAAGCTCTTTACAGGCTCAGAGGCACTTGGCAAGGTATTCGCAATGACCTCAACGAATGTTCCTTATAGTTTCTTATTGACCAATGGTTTATCCTTCCTAAATGGAGCACAAAACGGCATTGAGAGATTAACAGTTCCAGAACTGGGTGATTGGGTAGATGCCTACGATGTTTATGGAGGCTTGGGCTTGCTTGTCGATCAAAATAAATATCAGAATAAATTGTCTCAGATGGGTTTGAGATAAGATAAGACAGAAGAATCAAAGTTTGATAGCTATTTGGATAGTAGTCAGGCTTTGATTTTTTACAGTCTGCAATAGATTTTCAGTCCTAATTTGTGGTATAATGAAACGATACGATAGAAAGAATAATGAACAATATGACTGATTTAAAAGCAATTCAGGCTCGTAGTCTGGAGATGGCTGAATATTTTGTGGCTTTTTGTAAAGAACATGATTTGCTTTGCTATCTTTGTGGTGGAGGTGCTATTGGTGCCCTTCGAAACAAGGGGTTCATTCCTTGGGACGATGACCTAGACTTTTTTATGCCCCGTAAGGACTATGAAAAATTGGCAGAATTATGGCCTCGTTATGCAGATGAACGTTATTTCTTGTCAAAGAGTAACACGGATTTTGTCGACCGCAATCTTTTTATTACTATTCGTGACAAGGAAACGACCTGTATCAAACCTTATCAGCAGGATTTGGATTTGCCACATGGTTTGGCTTTGGATGTCTTGCCTTTGGATTATTATCCGAAAAATCCAGCTGAGCGGAAGAAACAGGTTCGCTGGGCCCTGATTTATTCACTTTTTTGTGCCCAAACTATTCCAGAAAAGCATGGGGCTCTCATGAAATGGGGAAGCCGTATTTTACTGGGCGTGACGCCCAAATCTCTCCGTTATCGCATTTGGAAAAAAGCTGAGAAAGAAATGACCAAATATGGTCTAGCTGAGAGTGATGGCATCACGGAATTATGCTCAGGTCCTGGCTACATGAGAAACAAGTACCCAATCGCATCTTTTGAAGATAATCTTTTCTTGTCCTTTGAAGGAACAGAGATGCCTATTCCAGTTGGTTATGATGCTTATCTCAGCACTGCTTTTGGGGATTATATGACTCCTCCGCCAGCAGATAAACAGGTACCGCATCACGATGCTGTCATCGCTGATATGGATAAGTCTTATACAGAGTACAAGGGAGAATACGGTGGCTAAGAAAAAAATCTTATTCTTTATGTGGTCTTTTTCTCTCGGAGGCGGAGCAGAGAAGATTTTATCTACCATTGTTTCAAATTTGGATCCAGAAAAGTATGATATTGATATTCTTGAAATGGAGCATTTTGACAAGGGATATGAATCTGTTCCTAAACATGTACGAATTTTAAAATCTTTTCAGGATTATCGCCAGGCTAGATGGCTCCGAGCTCTTTTGTGGAGAATGAGAATTTATTTTCCAAGACTGACTCGTCGCTTGCTTGTGAAAGATGACTATGATGTTGAAGTTTCCTTTACCATTATGAATCCACCACTGTTGTTCTCTAAAAGAAAAGAAGTCAAGAAAATCTCTTGGATTCATGGAAGTATCGAAGAATTTCTTAAGGATAGCTCCAAAAGAGAATCACATAGACGCCAGTTGGATGCTGCGGATACCATTGTAGGAATTTCGAATAAAACCAGCAATTCTATCAAGGAAGTCTATCCAGATTATGCTTCGAAATTACAGACGGTCTACAATGGATATGATTTTAAGACTATTTTAGAAAAATCTCAAGAGAAGATCGATATCGAGATTGCGCCTCAAAGTATCTGTACTATCGGACGGATCGAGGAAAATAAGGGTTCTGACCGTGTGGTGGAAGTGATAAAGCTATTACACCAAGAGGGAAAAAACTATCATCTCTACTTCATAGGGGCTGGTGATATGGAAGAGGAACTGAAAAAACGAGTCAAAGAGTATGAGCTTGAAGACTATGTACATTTCCTTGGTTATCAAAAAAATCCTTATCAGTATTTGTCTCAGATGAAAGTTCTCTTGTCTATGTCTAAACAAGAAGGATTTCCTGGAGTGTATGTGGAGGCCTTGAGTCTAGGACTTCCTTTTGTCTCTACGGATGTTGGAGGGGCTGAGGAATTATCCCAAGAAGGACGATTTGGGCAAATCATTGAAAGAAACCAAGAGGCAGTTCAGGCAATTACGAACTACATGACTTCTGCCTCAAACTTCGATGTCAATAAGGCTAGCCAATTCATTCAACAATTCACAATTGCCAAACAAATCGAACAAGTAGAAAAACTATTAGAGGAGTAGCATGGAAACTGCATTAATTAGTGTCATTGTGCCAGTCTATAATGTGGCACAGTACCTAGAAAAATCGATAGCTTCCATTCAGAAGCAGACCTATCAAAATCTGGAAATTATTCTTGTTGATGATGGTGCAACAGATGAAAGTGGTCGCTTGTGTGATTCAATCGCTGAACAAGATGATAGGGTGTCAGTTCTTCATAAACAGAACGAAGGATTGTCACAAGCACGAAATGATGGAATGAAGCAGGCTCATGGGGATTATCTGATTTTTATTGATTCAGATGATTATATCCATCCAGAAATGATTCAGAGCTTATATGAGCAAATAATGCAAGAAGATGCCGATGTTTCGAGCTGTGGTGTCATGAATGTCTATGCTAATGATGAAAGTCCACAATCAGCCAATCAGGATGAGTATTTTGTCTGTGATTCCCAAACATTTCTAAAGGAATACCTCATAGGTGAAAAAATCCCTGGAACGATTTGCAATAAGCTAATCAAGAGAGAGATTGCAACTGCCCTATCCTTTCCTAAGGGATTGATTTATGAAGATGCTTATTATCATTTTGATTTAATCAAGTTGGCTAAGAAGTACGTTGTTAATACCAAACCCTATTATTACTATTTCCATAGAGGGGATAGTATTACGACTAAACCCTATGCAGAGAAGGATTTAGCCTATATTGATATCTATCAAAAGTTTTACAATGAAGTTGTGAAAAACTATCCTGACTTGAAAGAGGTCGCTTTTTTCAGATTGGCCTATGCCCACTTCTTTATTCTGGATAAGATGTTGCTAGATGATCAGTATAAACAGTTTGAAGCCTATTCTCAGATTCATCGTTTTTTAAAAGGCAATGCCTTTGCTATTTCTAGGAATCCAATTTTCCGTAAGGGGAGAAGAATTAGTGCTTTGGCCCTATTCATAAATATTTCCTTATACCGATTCTTATTACTGAAAAATATTGAAAAATCTAAAAAATTACATTAGAACGGGGGTGAGCAAGTGATTGATGGAAAACGATTATTATTTAGTTTGACCATAGTCAGCTATGCCTTGACGCTAGTAAGTGGAATTGTGTATCTGTTTAATAATAATAATGTTAGCTTACTTTCTACTTTATTGTTCTTGTTGGTTAGTAGCTTAATTGCTTGTTGGAATGATATCAAGTATTACTTAATCCATTTTATTTTCTATTTAACTATTTTCGTCTTCCTAGTATCAAGACCGACCATTGATTATTTTAGGGATGGCGCTCTGGATACCTATCATCCGATAGCCTATCGCTTTGCCTTTATAGTCGTTATGGTTTCGATATTGGGATTGACCACAGGAGGCGTCCTGGCTCGTTATTTCATAGCTAGGAAGAACATAAAAGTACCAAATATAGGAAATTCTCTAAAAGAGATTTATATCAAGCGGTTGCGCTTTGTATCACTAGGAGTTTTTCTTCTAACCTATCCTTTCTATTTCATTCGCTTATTTGAACGACTTCTGTATCGCTTGCAGACTTCCTACTATGCCTACTATGCAAACTTTGAAAGTAAACTGCCCTATTTTACCTATATTTTATCTACCTTTACGGTCTATGCAATGTGTATGTATCTGGCAACCAAGCCAAAGAAATTGCAGGCAACAGCAGTACTTGTCTCCTTTATTGCAGCTAATACCATTCATTTGGCAATAGGGACACGAAATCCCTTTATTTTAAGTATTTTATTTGCTTTTGTTTATTACTTTATGCGGGAGCAAACTGAAAAAGGAAAATGGATTGGGTTTAAAGAAAAGTTAGCGATTTTTGTTGGTTCTCCTCTTCTCATGTTAGCAATGGGAGTGCTCAATTATGTACGGGATAATGTTCAAGTTTCCCATACAGGTTTCTGGGATATCCTGCTCGACTTTATCTATAAACAAGGGACCAGTTTTGGTGTTTTGGCTCGAGGTTTTCTATTTAACAGTAGCCTACCTTATCGAGATTTCCGTAATTTCACTTTTGGTCCTGTCTTTGATTATTTTGTAAGGGGAAGTTTGGGGGCTATTTTCGGAGGAAAAGCCTTTGAACATACAACCAATAGTGTGGAACTAGCTATTGATAGTAATAGTTATGCCCACAATCTATCCTATCTTGTTTTGAACAAAGAATACTTGAAAGGACATGGTATCGGAAGTAGCTATATTATGGAATTGTATACCGATTATGGTATGATAGGAGTCTTTCTGCTTAGTCTCTTACTCGGTGTATTATTTATAGCCATGCTGCAAGTAGCCTATCGTTCAAGAACAATCCTATTTGCCTTATCCTTACTCATTTTGAATAATCTATTCTTTATGCCTAGAAGTAGCTTTTCAGAAAGTTTCTTCAATTTATTTACAATGCAATTCTGGGGAATTGTTCTTGTGATTATATTTGTAGCAAAAATGCTTACAAAAGAAAACCAGTATTTACTAAACAAAGGAGAAAAAAATCATGTTTGAACATTATTCAGTAGCTGATTTGTTTGCAAATCTTTACAAAAAACGAAAAGCAAATATCCTAGCTCTCATCGCTTTATTTGCTCTCATTGCTGTACCATTTACAATTAAAGCAGTTAAGAATAAAAATACTGTCAAAGACACAACAAGTTATTCAACTTATATCAGCTATAAAATCACCCCTCCAGAAGATTCAGCTAAAACAATTTTGAATCATCAAATTGGTGGTTATAGTGATTTCTACGGAAAATTGATTGATGGGAATTTGAATGGAGCTTATCTTTTCAATGATGTAGAGCCGAGTGAGTTGAAAAAAATTGCCAGTGAATTGGATACGACAGAGACAACCTTGAAAAATTCTACAAGTGACTATTGGTGGAAAAAACTGACCGTTTACTATATGATTGACGATGCAGGGGTTGGTGTGAAAATTTTGACACCAAGTAAAGACGCTAATGACTTGTTGGAGCGAAAAATTGATGGATTGATTGAGAAATTTAAACACACTTATGCAAATGTGAAAATTGAAAAATTGGAAACCATCAACTCTAAAGAATTGAATGCAAATGGTGAGACAGCGCTTGGATTAAATGTGAAAAATCTGATTCTTCGTTTAGCTGTTATTGGAGTGATTTGTGTGATTTTGGTTGTAATGGGAAATGTGTTGATTTATCTCTTTAATCCAACAATCAATAGAGCAGGTGATTTTTCTCAATATCAAATTGATTTTGTAACAGAGATTACAACAATTGCTAACCTAGCAGATGTCTTGTCATACAAAAATGCTGGACAGGAATTGACCATCGTTAGCTCAAATAAAGCTATCCTAGATAAATTGAAACAGAGTCAAGAGGCTTTAAAAGGAATGCATTTTGTAGATTTACAAGATGTATCATCTCTTTTGGAAAGAGATACAGTCCTTCTTGTTGAAGAATACGGAGTAACTCGTTATAAGAAATTTGAGCAAAGTCTTCAAATTCTTCGAAACTTAAATCGTTCTATCCTCGGTGTAGCAACCTTTAAATTATAAGCATTCGGATGCATTAGGTCTTCAAAGTCGGACAAGAGCCGATTTTGAAGGCTTTTTCTTTTAAAGTCTTCTACAGAAATAACCCTAGGAAAAATCGAGCCTGATAGAGGAGCCTTCTTTTGATAAAATCATAAAAATCTAGTATAATAGATAGAACTGAAAGTATGAGGTTACTAGCAATGAAAATGAAACAAATTAGTGATACAACTTTGAAAATCACGATGTCTTTAGAGGATTTGATGGATCGTGGAATGGAGATTGCTGACTTTCTCGTTCCTCAAGAAAAAACAGAAGAGTTCTTTTATGCTATCTTGGATGAGTTAGAGATGCCTGAGAGCTTTTTGGATACAGGTATGTTGAGCTTCCGTGTGACTCCAAAACCTGATAAGGTAGATGTCTTTGTAACCAAGTCAAAGATTGACCAAAATCTAGATTTTGAAGACTTATCGGATTTACCAGATATGGAAGAATTGGCTCAAATGTCGCCAGATGAGTTTATCAAAACCTTGGAAAAAAGCATCGCAGACAAAACAAAGGATGATATCGAAGCCATTCAATCTCTAGAGCAAGTAGAAGCCAGGGAAGAAGAGCAGGAACAGGCTGAACAAGAAGTTGAAAGCAAGAAAGAGCCTTATATCTACTACATCCTTTCTTTTTCTAAGTTAGCTGATTTGGTGGCTTTTGCCAAGACAGTGACTTTTGAGATGGAAACTTCTGAACTCTACAAGATGCATGAGCGCTATTATTTGACCATTTTAGTCGATATTGAAAATCATCCAAGTCCATATCCAGCTTGGCTGTTGGCTCGTATGCGCGAGTTTGCGGAAGATAGTGATATCAGTCGTTCAGTCTTACAAGAGTATGGCCAAGTCTTGATGAATCACGATGCAGTGATCAATCTGCAAAAGATTGGATAATCATTTCTGGAAAATTATTTCTAAATTTTAGGAAGAGCGAATCGTTTGATTCGTTTTTTTCTTTTCTAGACTGAAATAGTGATTTACTATAATAGGAATTTTCACAAAATTCTGTTATAATGGCTATATTAGAAAATTTCGAGGAGACAAACATGACAGTTAAAATTGCTTTACTAGGATTTGGTACCGTTGCAAGTGGTGTGCCCTTCCTCCTAAAGGAAAATGGAGAAAAAATCAATCAATCAGCGCATTCAGATATTGAAGTTGCCAAGGTATTGGTCAAGGATGAAGATGAAAAGAATCGCTTGCTTGCAGCAGGGAATGACTTTAACTTTGTAACCAATGTGGATGATATTTTATCAGACAAAGACATTACGATTGTAGTGGAATTGATGGGACGTATCGAACCTGCTAAGACTTTTATCACTCGTGCCTTGGAAGCTGGTAAACACGTTGTTACTGCCAATAAGGACCTTTTGGCTGTCCACGGTGCAGAATTGTTAGAAATCGCTCAAGCTAATAAGGTAGCACTTTACTACGAAGCAGCAGTAGCTGGTGGGATTCCAATTCTTCGTACTCTAGCAAATTCCTTGGCTTCTGATAAAATCACGCGCGTACTTGGTGTAGTCAATGGAACGTCCAACTTCATGATGACCAAGATGGTGGAAGAAGGATGGTCTTACGACGATGCTCTTGCGGAAGCGCAACGTCTAGGATTTGCAGAAAGCGACCCGACAAATGACGTGGATGGGATTGATGCAGCCTACAAGATGGTTATCTTGAGCCAATTTGCCTTTGGTATGAAGGTTGCCTTTGACGATGTAGCCCACAAGGGAATCCGCAATATCACACCAGAAGACGTAGCTGTAGCCCAAGAACTTGGCTATGTAGTAAAATTGGTTGGTTCTATTGAGGAAACTCCTTCAGGAATTGCTGCAGAAGTAACTCCAACCTTCCTTCCTAAAGCGCACCCACTTGCCAGTGTGAATGGAGTGATGAACGCTGTCTTTGTAGAGTCTATCGGTATTGGTGAGTCTATGTACTATGGACCAGGTGCTGGTCAAAAACCAACTGCAACAAGTGTTGTAGCAGATATTGTCCGTATCGTTCGTCGCTTGAATGATGGTACCATTGGTAAAGACTTCAACGAATATAGCCGTGAGTTGGTCTTGGCTAATCCAGAAGATGTTAAAGCAAACTACTATTTCTCAATCTTGGCACCAGACTCAAAAGGTCAGGTCTTGAAACTTGCTGAAATCTTTAATGCCCAAGATATTTCCTTCAAGCAAATCCTCCAAGATGGTAAAGAGGGTGACATGGCACGTGTCGTTATCATTACACACAAGATTAATAAAGCCCAGCTGGAAAATGTCTCAGCTGAATTGAAGAAGGTTTCAGAATTCGACCTCTTGAATACCTTCAAGGTGCTAGGAGAATAAAATGAAGATTATTGTACCTGCAACCAGTGCCAATATCGGGCCAGGATTTGACTCGGTCGGTGTAGCTGTAACCAAGTACCTTCAAATCGAGGTCTGCGAAGAACGAGATGAGTGGTTGATTGAACACCAGATTGGTAAATGGATTCCTCATGACGAGCGTAATCTCTTGCTCAAAATTGCTTTGCAAATTGTACCAGACTTGCAACCAAGACGCTTGAAAATGACAAGTAATGTTCCCTTGGCGCGTGGTTTGGGTTCTTCTAGCTCGGTTATTGTTGCTGGGATTGAACTAGCCGATCAATTGGGTAAGCTCAACTTGTCTGACCATGACAAATTGCAGCTGGCGACCAAGATTGAAGGTCATCCTGACAATGTGGCTCCAGCCATTTATGGAAATCTCGTTATTGCAAGTTCCGTTGAAGGACAAGTCTCTGCTATCGTAGCAGATTTCCCAGAGTGTGACTTCCTAGCCTACATTCCAAACTATGAATTGCGTACTAGAGACAGCCGTGGTGTCTTGCCTAAGAAATTGTCCTATAAGGAAGCTGTTGCAGCTAGTTCTATCGCCAATGTGGCGGTTGCGGCCTTGTTGGCAGGAGACATGGTGACCGCTGGGCAAGCAATCGAGGGAGACCTCTTCCACGAGCGCTATCGTCAGGACTTGGTGAGAGAATTTGCGACGATTAAGCAAGTGGCCAAAGAAAATGGTGCCTATGCAACCTACCTCTCTGGTGCTGGGCCGACAGTTATGGTTTTGGCTTCTCATGACAAGATGCCAGCGATTAAGGCAGAATTGGAAAAGCAACCTTTCAAAGGAAAACTTCATGACTTGAAAGTTGATACCCAAGGTGTCCGTGTCGAAGCAAAATAAAGAATAGAAGATAGGATGGGGAAACTCTTGACCAGAGGGCTTCCTATCCTTTTTTTGAAAAGAAGTTTATACTCAATGAAAATCAAAGAGCAAACTAGGAAGCTAGCCGCAGGCTGCTTAAAACAGTGTTTTGAGGTTGTGGATAGAACTGACGAAGTTAGCTCAAAATACTGTTTTGAGGTTGCAGATGTAAGCTGACGTGGTTTGAAGAGATTTTCGAAGAGTATTAGTTAAAAACTTGATAAAGGAGAAATTAAGATGGCAGAAATTTATCTAGCAGGTGGTTGTTTTTGGGGCTTAGAGGAGTATTTTTCACGTATTTCTGGAGTGCTAACAACCAGAGTCGGCTACGCTAATGGTCAAGTCGAAACGACCAATTACCAGTTGCTCAAAGAAACAGACCATGCAGAAACGGTTCAAGTGATTTACGATGAGAAGGCAGTGTCACTTAGAGAGATTTTACTTTATTATTTCCGTGTTATTGATCCATTATCAGTCAATCAACAAGGGAATGACCGTGGACGTCAGTATCGGACCGGTATATATTACAAGGATGAAGCAGACTTGCCAGCTATCTACACAGTGGTTCGGGAGCAGGAGCGCATGCTGGGTCGAAAGATTGCAGTAGAGGTGGAGAAACTTCGCCACTATATTTTAGCTGAAGACTACCACCAAGACTATCTTAAGAAAAATCCTTCTGGTTACTGTCATATCGATGTGACCGATGCTGAGAAGCCATTGATTGACGCAGCAAACTATGAAAAGCCTAGCCAAGAAGTGTTAAAGGAAAGCTTATCAGAAGAGGCTTATCGTGTTACCCAAGAAGCTGCTACAGAGGCTCCGTTTAGTAATGCCTATGACCAAACTTTTGAGGAGGGTATTTATGTAGACATTACGACGGGTGAACCACTCTTCTTTGCCAAGGATAAGTTCGCTTCAGGTTGTGGTTGGCCAAGCTTTAGTCGTCCAATTTCCAAGGAATTGATTCACTATTACAAGGATCTCAGCCATGGAATGGAGCGAATCGAGGTTCGTTCTCGTTCAGGCAATGCTCATTTGGGTCATGTTTTTACAGATGGACCGCGTGAGTTTGGTGGTCTCCGTTACTGTATTAATTCTGCATCCTTGCGTTTTGTATCCAAGGATGAGATGGAAGAGGAAGGATATGGCTATCTATTGCCTTACTTAAACAAATAAAATTGAGAGAGTGGGTGCTTCCCACTTTCTTCATTTTAGAAATAGAAGGGATTTATGAAACACTTATTATCTTACTTCAAACCCTACATCAAAGAATCGATTTTAGCACCCTTGTTCAAGCTGTTAGAAGCTGTGTTTGAGCTCTTGGTTCCCATGGTGATTGCTGGGATTGTTGACCAATCCTTGCCCCAGAAAAATCAAGGACATCTCTGGATGCAGATTGGCATACTCTTTATCTTTGCAGTGATTGGCGTTGTAGTGGCTTTGATAGCTCAGTTTTACTCAGCTAAGGCTGCGGTTGGATTTGCCAAAGGACTGACAGATGATCTCTATCGTCATATTCTTTCCTTGCCAAAGGATAGTAGAGACCGTTTAACGACCTCGAGTTTGGTCACGCGCTTGACTTCGGATACCTATCAGATTCAGACTGGTATCAATCAATTCCTGCGTCTCTTTTTGCGAGCACCTATTATTGTTTTTGGTGCCATTTTTATGGCTTATCGTCTCTCGCCTGAATTGACCTTCTGGTTTCTGGTCATGGTTGCCATTTTGACCCTTGTCATTGTAGGCCTTTCTCGGCTGGTCAATCCTCTCTACAGCAGTCTGAGAAAGAAAACGGACCAACTAGTTCAGGAAACGCGTCAGCAATTACAAGGGATGAGAGTTATTCGTGCTTTTGGTCAAGAAAAACGAGAGTTACAGATTTTTCAAACCCTTAACCAAGTCTATGTTAGATTACAAGAAAAGACAGGTTTCTGGTCTAGTTTATTAACACCTCTGACCTATCTGATTGTTAATGGAACTCTCCTCGTTATTATCTGGCAGGGCTATCTTTCAATTCAAGGAGGTTTGCTCAGTCAAGGTGCTCTCATTGCCCTTATCAACTATCTCTTGCAGATTTTGGTGGAATTGGTCAAGCTAGCCATGCTGATCAATTCTCTCAACCAGTCCTACATCTCAGCTAAGCGAATTGAGGAAGTCTTTGCCGAAGCTCCAGAAGACATCCATTCAGAATTAGAGAAAAAGCAAGTTACCAGCAATCAGGTTTTACAAGTTCAAGAACTGACCTTTACCTATCCTGATGCGGCCCATCCTTCTCTGAGAGATATTTCCTTTGATATGACTCAAGGGCAAATCCTTGGTATCATTGGGGGAACTGGTTCTGGTAAGTCAAGCTTGGTGCAAGTCATCCTTGGACTTTATCCAGCAGACAAGGGGAGCATTGACCTTTATCGAGATGGAGTTAGTCCTCTTAATTTGGAGCAGTGGCGGTCTTGGATTGCCTATGTGCCCCAAAAGGTCGAACTCTTTAAAGGAACCATTCGTTCCAATTTGATTCTAGGTTTACATCAAGAACTATGTGACCAAGAACTTTGGCAGGCCTTGGAGATTGCGCAAGCTAAGGATTTTGTCAGTGAAAAGGAAGGACTCTTGGATGCCCTAGTTGAAGCAGGAGGAAGAAATTTCTCGGGCGGTCAAAAACAAAGGCTGTCTATCGCACGAGCAGTCTTGGGCCAGGCTCCGTTTCTCATCCTAGATGATGCTACCTCGGCACTGGACACCATTACCGAGTCTAGTCTCTTGAAAGCTATCCGAGAAAATCTGCCAAATACAAGTTTAATCTTGATCTCTCAACGAACCTCGACTTTACAGATGGCTGACAAGATTCTCCTCTTGGAAAAAGGTGAGTTACTAGCTATCGGCAAGCACGAGGACTTGATGAAATCGAGTCAAGTCTATCGTGAAATCAATGCATCCCAACATGGAAAGGAGGACTAGCATGAGACGACAAACTGCAAACCAGACGCTCACACGTTTGGCCAAAGATTTAGCAAGTCATCCCTTCCTCCTTTTCCTAGCTTTTCTAGGAACCATTGCCCAGGTTGGTTTCTCGATCTACCTACCTATTCTGATTGGGAAGGTCATTGACCAGGTCCTAGTGACTGGCTCTTCACCAGTTTTTTGGCAGATTTTTCTCCAGATGCTCTTGGTAGTTATAGGAAATACTCTGGTACAATGGGTCAATCCTCTCCTTTATAATCGCCTAATCTTTTCTTATACTAAAGATTTGCGAGAGCGAATCATCCATAAACTCCATCGTTTACCGATTGCTTTTGTCGATCGGCAAGGAAGTGGAGAAATGGTTAGTCGTGTAACTACAGACATCGAACAGTTGGCAGCTGGCTTGACCATGATTTTTAACCAATTTTTCATTGGCATCTTGATGATTTTGGTCAGTATTCTAGCCATGCTCCAAATTCATCTCCTCATGACCCTCTTGGTCTTGCTGTTGACGCCACTGTCTATGGTGATTTCACGCTTTATTTCTAAACGCTCCTATCATCTATTTCAGAAGCAAACAGAGACGAGGGGGATTCAGACACAGTTGATTGAAGAATCGCTTAGCCAACAGACCATTATCCAGTCCTTCAATGCTCAGGAAGAGTTTATCCAAAGACTGCATGATGCTAATGACAACTACGCAGGCTATTCGCAGTCGGCCATCTTTTATTCTTCAACGGTCAATCCTTCGACTCGCTTTGTAAATGCGCTCATTTACGCACTTTTAGCTGGAGTAGGAGCTTATCGCATTATGATGGGCTCCACCTTGACCATTGGTCGTTTGGTGACTTTTTTGAACTATATTCAGCAGTATACCAAGCCCTTTAACGATATTTCTTCAGTGCTAGCTGAGTTGCAAAGCGCTCTGGCTTGTGCAGAGCGCGTCTATGCTGTCTTAGAAAGTCCTGAGGTGGCTGAAACAGGTAAGGAAATCTTGACCAGTGACCAAGTCAAGGGAGCTATTTCCTTTAAGCATGTGTCTTTTGGCTACCATCCTGAAAAGATTTTAATTAAGGACTTATCTATCGATATCCCAGCCGGTAGCAAGGTAGCCATAGTTGGTCCGACAGGTGCTGGAAAATCAACCCTTATCAATCTTCTTATGCGTTTCTATCCTATTAACTCGGGAGATATCTTGCTGGATGGGAAATCCATTTATGACTATAGTCGTGCCTCCTTACGCCAGCAGTTTGGCATGGTGCTCCAAGAAACCTGGCTCAAGCAAGGGACTATTCATGATAATATTGCCTTTGGAAATCCTGATGCTAGTCGGGAGCAGGTGATTGCTGCTACCAAAGCAGCCAATGCAGACTTTTTCATCCAACAGTTGCCACTGGGATACGATACCAAGTTGGAAAAAGCTGGAGAATCTCTCTCTGTCGGTCAAGCCCAGCTCTTGACTATCGCGCGAGTCTTTCTGGCTATTCCAAAGATTCTCATCTTAGACGAGGCGACTTCTTCCATCGATACACGGACAGAAGTATTGGTTCAGGATGCCTTTGCTAAGCTCATGAAGGGACGTACAAGTTTTATCATCGCCCACCGCTTGTCAACTATTCAGGATGCAGATTTAATTCTAGTCTTGGTGGATGGTGACATCGTTGAGTATGGCAATCATCAAGAACTCATGGCTCGAAAGGGCAAGTATTACCAAATGCAGCAAGCTGCGGCTTTTAGTTCTGAATAATCCTTTCTCTTTTGAAATTTTATGGACGAAAAAAGTTGCCTTCGGGTGACTTTTTTGTTACAATAGCTAGAAAAATTGTTCACTGTAAATTATCTTTTAGAAAAGGAGCCTAGAATGAAAGTCTATCAGCATGTAAATATCGTGACTTGTGACCAAGATTTCCATGTCTATCTGGATGGAATCTTAGCTGTTAAGGATTCTCAAATCGTCTATGTTGGTCAAGAGAAGTCAGAGATTTTAGAGCAAGCTGAGCAGATTATAGACTATCAGGAAGCCTGGATTATGCCTGGTTTGGTTAATTGTCACACCCATTCTGCTATGACAGGATTGAGAGGAATTCGAGATGATAGCAATCTCCATGAATGGCTCAATGACTATATCTGGCCTGCAGAAGCTGAGTTTACTCCCGACATAACTACCAAGGCGGTTAAAGAAGCTCTGACAGAGATGCTCCAGTCAGGAACAACAACCTTCAACGACATGTATAATCCTAATGGAGTGGATATATCGGAGATTTATGAAGCGGTCATTGCTTCTAAGATGCGTTGCTATTTTTCTCCAACCCTCTTTTCTTCAAAAACTGAAACAACTGATGAGACTATAACCAGAACTCGAGCTATCATTGAAGAAATTATTGGATATAAAAATCCGAATTTCAAGGTAATGGTAGCCCCACATTCTCCCTACAGTTGTAGTAGAGACTTGCTGGAAGAAAGCTTAGATATGGCAAAAGAGTGGAATATTCCTATCCATATTCATGTTGCGGAGACTAAGGAGGAATCTGGCATTATCCTGAAACGCTACAGCAAACGCCCCCTTGCCTTTCTAGAAGAATTGGGTTACTTAGATCATCCGTCCGTCTTTGCTCATGGGGTCGAATTAAACGAGCGAGAAATTGAACGTTTGGCAACCTCTCAAGTGGCTATCGCCCACAATCCTATCAGCAACCTCAAACTGGCCTCAGGAATTGCTCCAATTATCCAGCTCCAAAAAGCAGGAGTAGCAGTGGGAATTGCGACGGACTCGGTTGCTTCCAATAATAATTTAGATATGTTTGAGGAAGGACGGACTGCAGCCCTTCTTCAGAAGATGAAAAGTGGAGATGCCAGCCAATTTCCTATCAAAACAGCTCTCAAGGCTCTGACAATTGAAGGGGCTAAGGTCTTAGGAATGGCAGAACAGATAGGAAGTCTAGAAGTGGGCAAGCAGGCAGATTTTCTCGTTATTCAACCACAAGGGAAAATCCATCTCCAACCCCAAGAAAATATGCTTTCTCACCTTGTCTATGCAGTCAAAGCCAGTGATGTTTATGATGTCTATATTGCCGGAGAACAAGTTGTTAAGCAAGGCCAAGTACTGACAGTAGAACTTTAAAAGAAAAATCACGAAAAAATTTTAAAAAAAGTTTGCAAAAATCTTGCATTCTTTTTTTGACTATGCTATACTTATATACGGTTTGAAAAAACTGCCTAAGACAGTAGGGGAGCTCGACTCATAAGTATCCTACCGAGGACAAAACGTATCATGTAAAAAGAAGCGTATTGTACTTTCGTGTCTAGGTTTGGGCGCGTTTTTCTTTTGGAAAAATTTCCCCAAGCAAAATAATTACGGAGGTGAACACACTAATGAGTGAAGCAATTATTGCTAAAAAAGCGGAACTAGTTGATGTAGTAGCTGAAAAAATGAAAGCTGCTGCATCTATCGTCGTTGTAGACGCTCGTGGTTTGACAGTTGAGCAAGATACAGTTCTTCGTCGTGAGCTTCGTGGAAACGAAGTTGAGTATAAAGTGATTAAAAACTCAATCTTGCGTCGTGCAGCTGAAAAAGCTGGTCTTGAAGATCTTGCATCTGTATTTGTTGGACCATCTGCAGTAGCATTTTCTAACGAAGATGTTATCGCACCAGCGAAAATCTTGAACGACTTTTCTAAAAACGCTGAAGCACTTGAAATCAAAGGTGGTGCAATCGAAGGCGCTGTCGCATCTAAAGAAGAGATTCTTGCACTTGCAACTCTTCCAAACCGCGAAGGACTTCTTTCTATGCTCCTTTCTGTACTTCAAGCGCCAGTGCGCAACGTTGCTCTTGCAGTCAAAGCGGTTGCAGAAAGCAAAGAAGACGCAGCTTAATCTTAAGCTACGCAGCGTAGCCTAGCTACGAAAAAACTATTATAAAATTTAAAACTTATTTGGAGGAAATAACAATGGCATTGAACATTGAAAACATTATTGCTGAAATTAAAGAAGCTTCAATCCTTGAATTGAACGACCTTGTAAAAGCTATCGAAGAAGAATTTGGTGTAACTGCAGCTGCTCCTGTAGCTGTTGCTGCAGCTGGTGCTGCTGACGCTGGTGCTGCTAAAGATTCATTCGACGTTGAATTGACATCTGCAGGCGACAAAAAAGTTGGCGTTATCAAAGTTGTACGTGAAATCACAGGTCTTGGACTTAAAGAAGCTAAAGAACTTGTTGACGGTGCACCAGCACTTGTTAAAGAAGGCGTTGCAACTGCAGAAGCTGAAGAAATCAAAGCTAAATTGGAAGAAGCTGGAGCTTCAGTTACTCTTAAATAATAGAGCAACTACATTAGTAGCTTAAAAACATGATTAAACCGCTATTCTTAGGAGTAGCGGTTTTTCTTTTTGTTTAAGAAGGGGCAAAAAAGGGGCAAAACTATTTATAAATTTTATCTAGTACATCAACAACTTTTGACTTGATGTTCTTGGTTACGTGAGTATAGATTTCCATTGTGGTCTTTCCGTTATCTTTATGCCCAACTCTTTGCGTGATAGCTTTTAAGGGGATATTATTTTCAGCAAGTGTACTGATTAGTGTATGGCGTAGTATATGTGGGTGAAGTGGTTTGTTGATTGGCTTCTTTAAAGTGGCGTTTGCATTTTTCATGAGCTTGCCGATACTTGATTTATGAATGGGAATTCCATTGGCTGATACAAATATAAATCCCATGTCTTTATAGTTCGGATTGGTACTCTTTCTTATTTTATGTAGTTCAATGAATTCTTCAATAATCTCTATTTCTTTTTTTGTCAAGTCAACTACCCTTATAGATGATAAAGTTTTGGGTGTAGTTTTAATCCCTTCAGAACCTTTGCGGGTTGGGTCTAAAGTTCCGTTGATAGTGATAGTACGGTTTTTCTTATCGTAGTTTTCAAATTTAAGTGCACCAGCCTCACCGACTCGGCAACCATTTAAAGCCATAAATTCAGCCATACGAGCGACGTGATAGCCCCGATTATAGCTTTTCATAGCTTTTAAAAGCCTTTTTAATTCGCTTTGCTCAAGGAACTTATCTTCAATCTTCTCCATATTTTCATATGCGACAACCTTTTTAGGAAGTCTCACACGCTGGATAGGATTGCTATCTACCAATTCCATATCAAGCGCATACTTAAAGACCATGCTTAGTACTGACTTTTGCTTTTTGAGTTTGATATGATTTTCTTCTGAGTCAGTAAAGTACTGTTGAGTGTACTTCGCAGTGATATTTTTTATTTTCACGTCAGGCGCAAAAGTATCTTTTACTTCATCTACAGCATAGACCATGGTCTTTATGGTAGAAGGTTTGATTGACTTTTTATGAAGTTCCCACCAATCACTTAGTACGTCTGTAAAAAGCATATCTGCAGTAGTAAGACTTTGTAGTTTTTCTGCTATCTTCTCATCCAGTTGTTTCTGAGCTTCTTTTTTTGCCCTGCTTGATCCAGAATCAAGAGTGACCGACACCCTTTTCCATTTCTCGGTATACGGGTCTTTGTATCGTTCAAAGAATTTGTATTTTCCGTTGGGAAGTTCTTCCATCCACATTGATTTTCACCTCATTTATTGGTAAAATGGGTATAGTAAAGAGGGCTTTTTAATGCCTTTTACTATACTGGATATCCTCACACTCAAAATTTGGCGTCGGAGAGTGTGGGGATTTTTTGAGTTGTTTCCAAAATGGAAACAGTTGCTAGATAAAAAGAAAAGTAGCCGTATCAAATACGGCTACCATCACGTTATGAATCTAAAATCCAAATGTAAACTTTATGGAGCTAAACTCCTAATAGCTGTATTGTAATATAATTATTAAGAAATGTCAAGAGATCAGAACAGGTATAATTCTTTTAACTTTTCGTTAATTTTGTCCAATGTGTTATCAGATACTTTCATTTTTCCGAAATGGTTTATTAATTTTCTTAACAAACAAAACTTTTTATTTGTTATAATGGTGAAGATAGTGTATAATTAAGTTAAGAGTTAATGACTCTTTGGGGTTCGTAAGTGTGCGGACGGAACACTCGCTTTTGGCGGGTGTTTTTTTTGATTTTTAAGGGAATTGTTTAATACCTATTCCGTGATAATTTGGGAAACCAGATAATTTTTCTTCTAAAGTACTAAAGGCTAAATCTTGTGTTCCGTCTTTGCCGTACTTGAAAATAGGGTAGCAGAAGCTTTGGGGCTGAGATTTAAGATAGCGTGAGCTTCTTCATAATCACTTCTGATAGCTTGAGGGATGTAGTCTGGATAGACTTTTGCAAGTGAAATAGGGTTGAAGTGCATAATACGATTTGGAAATTGACTACCAACGCCCACGATATCAATCGAAACTTTATGACAGTTTGGACACTTCATTGTTTGTATTGTTATTTTGTCGTTCATATTTTCCTCAACCCTAATATGTGAACGACGCATCAAAAAGTAGTGTTCGTCTTCTCGGAATGTATCGTAGTGCTTTGGAACAGGGAAGCCGCAGAATAAGCAGAATAGTTGATTAGAATCCATAAGATTTCTCCAATCATTTTTATTTTGATTATACCATATTTGAAAGGTAGTTAGAATTGGAAGATAAAATCATAGAACTTGCTGATTACTTCATCAGCGAAAACACAACGTACAGAGAAGCTAAGATAGCGTGTGAGAAGCTATTGGAACAAGTCAGCCTCAGGGCGCTGGAAAGTAAGACGAGGGCATGAAATGAGACCAAAACGATATCCGTATAGTGGAAAAAGAAAAAACCTTGAAAGACAAGCTATAAACAGCATTGACATCAAGGCAGGAAATATTAAATTAGATAGTTCAAGTATCACCTTCAGCAGCAGTAAGATTACTATTAAAGGTCAGTCCATTACTGGTGTATAAGTTCCGTCTGGTTCAAGACGAAGTGGTTTATTACTATCTATGTCAATTGTCCCATCTGGAAACATTTCGCAATTTATTGTTAGACCGTTTGGATAGAGCAATTCAACATACACATGTCCGGAGCCTTTTTCGTGAACAACCTTTGTTACCTGATCTTCAGGGATCCCAGTATTAATAATCAATTCCATAGTATTCTCCTTTCTGCTGAAATTTTGACTAAAACGGGAGAGGTCTTAGTCAAGAACTATTATATGCTAAAAAACAATGTTTGTCAATATATTGTGTAAAAAAGAGGGATTAATCTGAAATGAGCACAATATATAGTGTAATAGTATATATAAGCGTAAAAAGTATAAAAATAAAACTAGATAAGGAGAAAAAAGGCTATGCTTTGGGAAAAAATATCTGAAAAACTTTCAGAGAAAAATTGGACAGTTTATAAACTTTGTTTAAAAGCTGGTATTGGTACAGCTGGAATCTATCGTTTAAGAGATGGAGAGGTGAAAGATTTATATTTTGACACGGTCAAGAAAATTGCTGATGCACTGGAAGTCAGCTTGGAGGAATTAAGATAAGGGGGTGAGTGCGTGCAGGAACTTACAAAAAAACAAAAGTTAAAAAAGCAAGAATTGAAGCCGAAAATAAAACTTAGAAAAGAGAGAAAGAAGCATGAACTTACGACAGTTTTTATGGCAGATTTAATTGGTTTGAAAAATCGCAGACAATATGAATTAAAAGAAAATGGCAAAGCTCCATTCCATGATTATGAGATATCTATTATTTCTAATTATTTTCACAAATCAGAGAGTGAATTATTTTTTTAAAACAAAATATCTCAATTTGAGATTAAAAAGAAAGGAGAATTTATGACAGATTTTAAAAACTTGAATCTTCAATTAATCTTTCAGAAATGCGACGGATGATTACACTGCAGTCAAAAATGATTTTCTGAGAGATCCAAAGCTTGAGCCAGCAACAATTGGGATATTGATGGTCGTTCTCAGCAATAAAGAGAATTGGCTTGTATATCCAGAGGAAATAGCCAGACGGTTGAATATTAGCCGCGAAATGGTTTTAAGGCATTTCAAAAAGATTGAAAAAGCTGGATATTTACGGACTGTCAAAAAAAGCCTCGGCAGAGGGAGAGGAGTTCAGACTTTCAGATTCTTCTCAGATACAAAAATAACTGATTTTCAATTTGAAATTATGTTGCAACGTCTTGATGAAGCGATAGCTGTGAAGAAGTCTGAGTTATCCACAATTACTTAATACAAAGTTGCATTTTACAACATTGCATTTTACAACATTGCATTTTACAACATTGCATTTTACAACGTTGTAAAATAAGGCACTAATAAATATTAACTAACAACAAGTATTAAATAACAACAAATACTAACTAACAACAAGTCCTACTTCTCTAAATAAATAAAAGAGAGAGGTTTAAAATTTCTAATTTAGGACTTTGGTTTGAAAGGAGCAGGATGAAAGAAACAATAAACGAATTTCTAAAATTCAGAAGCCAATTTACAAAACGAGAATGGTTTGAAATTAACCAAGTCGTAGAAGCTCGTTTAAGACAAAAAGCCGACCAGTTGGAACTGGACGACTCAGATGTAGAAATCATTTCTAAAAGACTAGGACGATCTATCTAAAGAAAGGGTGAAACAAATGGCAACTAACAGAACTATATCAGTAAATACATCAGATCATGATGTATTGTTGACAGCAAGAAAAAACCACCCTGCTGTATTCGTCGATGGAATGTTTCTCGATGGAATTGAGCGAGTGGAATTTATCAATAATTTTGGAAACAAAGATTGTGAAGTGTTATTAACTTTTAACGACATGATAGAAAACAATCCTTTTCCTTTAAACGAGGTCAGTCTATTAGAAAAGTTATTTGGTCAGGCTTCAAACGGGCAATCCTTACGGGATATTGTCTTGCAAACTCTTGAAGATGGAAATTAGTATCTAGTCCATCAAAGAACGACACATGTATACTGAAGCTTTCTTTCCCATCTTTCTTGGCTCTTTCGTATTCTTTGCCAAGGACAATCAGAGAAGCTTCTAATTGATAGTCAGTCATAACATTACCTCCTTTCTGACTACATTATAGCAGAAATGGAGATTAGAAATAGAAAGGAGTAGAAAAATGAACGAACTAGAAAGAACAGCCCTCAATGAGATATTGAGGACCGTGACATATATTGCTGAGAAGTTGGATGAACTAGATTCTAAGATTTCTTTGAACGATTCACAAATTCTTGAGCAATAAAAAAGTCTTAACCTACTTTACACTAGGTCAAGACCTGCATACTTTGATAAGGTTTCACAGTTGGTGTAAAGCGACTGGTTGAAACTTCGCTGGTCATGCGTCCAGCACTGCAATCAACGTGGTTTGGCTAGTCTTTGAGTGTCGCTCGGCAGTTGTCTGTCAGTCCCTCTTATAGTCAGCGACAGGCTCCGTGCAGTCACACTCGCAGTAAAAACGTGTTGGTTACCTAGCCAAACTGAATCACTGAACCACAGTCCCCTTCAAAAATTTTGCCAATTTGCATCAGCTCCTTTCTTGTAAAGGATAACATAACTATATAATGTTTTTGAAGAGGTTGCATCGGTCTTAAGACCGATTTTCGGAGACAATCATGGAAGATAAAATCATTGAACTTGCTGATTACTTCATCAGCGAAAACACAACGTACAGAGAAGCTAAGATAGCGTGTGAGAAGCTATTGGAACAAGTCAGCCATGAGATTGAACTCAGGGCGCTGGAAAGCAAGACGAGGGTACGAAATGAGACCAAGACGATATCCGTATAGAGGGGAAAAAGAGTCCACCTTTGTAAAGGCAGACCCTGAATTAGTAGAAAAACTTTTAAGAAACACTAGTTTTCTTGAGCGTTTACAAAAAAAGCCTATCAATTTACAGATAGACTTAGAAAAATTCAAGCGTCTTAGCTGTGAAGCCATTAGATTGGGGGAATAAAATGATTCACCATTATATAACTCATTATGCCAGCAATGGGAAAGATTACGCTGAAGCGTGGATTCAAATCAATATTTTCGGGAAATGCTTTTGTGTATGGAAAAAGCGTACAACCATTGAACGACTGTACGCATTAGATGAACTTAAATAACAAAAAAAAGCACCTGACGGCAATCAGGCGCTAACTAAAAATATTCAACACGATTATAACACGAAAGGGAAAGAAATGAAAGTGACAGTATATGCTTACGGTCGAAAATTAGACCCAGATGAACCAATTATTATTCCAGAAGGGCATCGATTTTATGATGTATTATGTGGAATTGTAGATGAAGCGTTAGATAAAGAAGAAATTGCGTAAGGAGAGAGGAAATATGTTTGAACCACCATTAATCAACCAGCTTCTAGGAACTGGCGCAGTGATTTTAGGATTTATCAGCGCAGGAATCCTAGTTCATCAGTTAGAAAAGCAAAAAGAGGAAGAAAGACGACTTCAGGAAGAGTATGATACGCAAGTTATTAGAACTTGTAATGAATTGCTGGAGATGGGGCGTGAGATTGAAAGAGAACAAATCCGCAAGAACATTCGCAGAGAGTTTCCAGGCTTCACATTTGACAACGAACCGCCTCAAGGATTGCGACCTGAGCCATTAGCCTTACCAGAACCACGAAGAGCACGCTGTGCAAAGTATTTGGGATAGAGCAAAGGAGATGCTCATGTTTGATTATGACAGAGATATAATGCAGCCACCTGAACCACGAGAAGAACTTGACCCTAGCCAGTACATCTATGTTGGATGTGGACAGTATCGATATGTGGGTGATGAAGTATGATTGAAGAGTTATACGCAGATAATGGCACCTTGCGCTCTGACTATATTCATCTTGGCCGAGAGATGGGGCAGATTATCAATGAACAACAAGACGTTATTTTGAGATTACAAAACGAAAATCGACGCTTAAAGCGTGAAAATTGGAATTTGAAGAAGACGAAAGGAAGAAGAAAATGAAGAAACGATTATATTACAAAAAATGGAAACAAGAACTTAGAGAGGAAATGAGAGAAGAAATTGATGGCGATTATCTAACCGAGAAAATGGTTAGAAAAATGAGCATTAACGACATGTTACATTATTTTCGAAAATTAGCATTAGAAGATGCTGGATACTGTGGGACAATGTTTAATTACTAAAAGAAGGATGGGAATAAAATGAGTTACGAACAAATATCAGAATCAACATATTTTCAAAATGTAGAACACTGGAACCGTTTTGCTAGAGAAGTTAGAGAATTTGGCGGTCTAGGAATTTGCGACGATGAAACAGGCGAAGAGCTTTATACAGTATAAGGAGAAAAACAAAATGACAAACGAACTAACACACAAACAATTTTTTAACTCACCAGCAGTAAAACAGAAATTCTCAGAGGTGGTGAACGGAAACGGGCAACAGTTCGTAGCTAGCTTGCTGAGCGTTGTGACGAATAATAACTTACTGGCTAAAGCTACAAATGAAAGCATCATGACCGCCGCTATGAAGGCTGCAGTCCTAAATCTGCCAATCGAACCTAGCCTTGGATATGCTTATATCGTACCTTACAAGAACCAAGCACAATTCCAAATCGGATACAAAGGATTGATTCAGCTAGCACAACGTAGCGGACAAGTGACACGATTGAACGCAGGGGAAATCTACGAAAGCCAATATAAAGGGTTTAACCCACTTACTGAAGATCTTGAAGTGGACATGACTGCTATTCCAAAAGAGAAAGAAAAAGTCGTTGGTTACTTTGCATTCATGCGATTGGCCAATGGATTTGAAAAAACAGTTTTTTGGACTAAGGAACGAGTTCAAGCACACGGCAAGAAGTACAGTCAATCATTCTCTAGTAAATATAGCCCATGGCAGTCTGACTTTGATGCCATGGCCCGTAAAACTGTATTGAAGCACATGCTTTCAACCTATGCCCCTCTTTCTACCGAATTGCAGGAAGCAATCGTTGCAGATAACGAAGATAGTACAATTTCAAACAAGAACGAAATGAAAGACGTTACTCAAGAACCAGTTGCTGAAACTTTGGACGGTATTCTTGGAGCGCCTGTAGAAGAAGTTCCCAACCATGATCAAGAAACGGGCGAAGTAATTGACCAAGAGTCAGAAAATGGCCAAATGGACATGCTAGAAGGGGAGGATTTCTAAAATGGTTGAAGAATTAAAAGATGTGACAGATAGCCTCAAGCTCGTTCCAGTAGCAGATTTAGAGATCGGCTTCACTCTAAAGGCTGCTGAAATCGAAATCCAAGGTAAAGAAGTTTTGGAGAAAGCTTTAGAGTCTTACAAAAAGAAATACACTGGCTATATCGTTACAGAAGAAACTTTATCAGATGACATTAAAATCAAAGACGAGTTGGGACGAGTACAACGTCAGATTGAACAAGAACTTAAAAACCAGCTTTCAGAATACTCTAAACCTCTTGACGAAGCAAAGGCTTGGGTTGATAGCATATTAGACCCTATCAAAACTTTACAGACAGACATTAAAAATCAAATCAGGGAGTTTGAGGAGAGAGAAACAGAAGCCCGAAAGGAAACGGTCAGAGAAGCTTTTGAATCTGCAATCGCAGAAAGTGGTACAGAACTTGACATCAAATTATTTGCTATTTACTTTGACGATTTCAGTAAGAAGAAGTGTTTTATGGCCGACAATGTGCGAATCAATCAAGCTACTTCTAAGATGATTGTCGGATTGGTCGCAGAAGAAGCCGCTAAGAAGCAACAACGTGAAGCTGGACTTATCCAGATTACAGAAGCGGCAGCTAAAGCTGGTTTCGGACCTACTGTCTACATTCGCAGTTATGACCAGGGAGCGAAACTTGTTGATGTTTTGCAAGCAATTCTTGATGACAAGACATTAGCTGAACGAGCTAAAGCGGAAACCGAACTAAAAAAGCGTATTGATGAAATGACTGCTATCGCGGTGGCTAAAGGTTTGAACCCTGAAAAGTACGTTGATTTGCTAAGAGAGGGTCGCTCTGCTTTGGATACTATTGATATCTTACATGCAGACGCAGATGAGCTTAGACGGACTAAAGCAGAAGCGAAACAAGACACTCAGGGTCAATTCTACGCCCAAAATCAGCCTGAATTTGGGTCAGAAAGCAGTTCAGGGGGCAATCATACCCTAGAGCAAGAAACAGGCCGAAAATCGCAAAATATGGCTTCTGAGGATGGCGTTAAAAAATATGGTTACAAATTTACTGTAGATTTAATTTTTCCAGCAGAAAACGCAAAGGAAATAAAGGAGCAATTTAAAGAATGGCTCGATGCTCACGGCGTTCAATTTGAGCCACAAACAAAATCAGTAAAGGTGGAGATGAAATGACAATGGATTTACTTGGAAAAGATTACTACTCAGCAGCTTCCGCACGTCAATACTGGTCTATCTCGCAATACAAGCGATTTAGGGAGTGCGAAGCACGGGCATTGGCAGAGCTAGAAGGAGAATGGGAAGACCAAAGAGATAACACAGCTCTTTTGGTTGGCAACATGGTTCACAGCTATTTTGAAAGTCCAGAAGCACATAAGAAGTTTATGGATGAAAATGCAGATGCCATGATTTCAAAAGCTGGTAAAACCAAAGGTCAGTTCAAAGCTGACTTTCTGGTTGGCCAGCGCATGATTGAGCGACTGGAAGCTGACGAGCAATTTATGGAGTACTATGTCGGTCAGAAAGAGGTTGCTGTCACAGGCGAAATCGAAGGAGTGGAATTTAAAGGCAAGATTGATTGTCTCAATGTCGAAAAGGGCTACTTCGTGGACATTAAGACCACAAAATCAGATATTGACAGCATGGTTTGGGTTCAGGATGAAGCAAGCGGACGAAATATTCAGGTTCGCTGGTTCGAAGCTTGGGGATATGTCCTTCAGATGGCGGCTTATAAGAAAATGCTGAAAGAGCAGTATGGCAAGGAGTTTACCCCTGTTATCTATGCCGTGACTAAAGAATCTACTCCTGATACCCGAGCGATTGTTTTTCAATCTCAGGAAAAACTTGATTACGAGTTATCTGAGTTATCTATGCTTATTAAGCGTCTTGACGATGTTAAAAAGGGCAAAGAAGAGGCGAAGCCATGCGGTCATTGTGAATACTGCAAAACGAAGGCCTTGAGCCAACGTGTGGAGGTGGTCTGATGAGTAAACAAGTAAAAGACATACTAGAAACTCACGACACAGGTTGTCCTCATGGCATCACATTTGCAATACATCAAGATAAAGATGAGTGTATTGCTTTGTTTGGTCGTTCTGGTTGGCCCGGACTAAAACCTCGATTTATTCGTTGGAATGAAAGTGTTAAAAATCAAACAACATACAAAACTGAGGAATCCTTACTTAATGCCTATGTTTGTGATGTTAAAAAAACATCGGAAGATTTTATTGTCATTCAATTATTGCCCTTTTAAGAGGGGGAAATAATCAAAAACCAACTATTTCCATTTTGGAAACAACTCAAAAATCAACAAGCCGTGCATTCTTGTAAAACTGCGAACTAGAAAATGCGTCAGTGACACTTATGTGACTTTTGGACGAATGACGCAAAGAATTTCACTCACGCTTGCCTCGCTCACAAATTGGCAGGCGTGGGTTTTTGGTGGAAAGTATGACTGAAGTAGTAAAAGTAGATGTGCAATGTCCGTTTTGTGGGATATGCTATACACGGTTCGCAAAACTAAAGCCTTGTTCAATTAACTGTCGTGGATGCAGTATGTCACTTCACTTGAAATGGGTAGGAAACACACCGACAAGCACGAATAAGGCAGGTTTTGGAAGATTAGCTTACGAACCTTTCAATCATAATGAAGACGTTAAAGATTTGAATGAGGTGTTTGGATGAATAAACTGAGAGAGTTGAGGAAAGAAAAAGGCGACACACAAGAGGTCGTCGCTAAAGCTATGGGCGTAACCCGTAGAGGGTACCAAAAATTGGAAAATGAAGAAAGCCAAATCAAACCAGATAAAGCCCAACAACTGGCTGAATATTTTGGAGTAAGCGTAGGTTATCTACTGGGATATGAACCAGAAGGTATGCCCAAGCGATCAATCTATGAAGAAGTTTATTCAGCATTGCTTAGAGTGAAATCTGAAAATCCTAATCACGATGACCGTGTGGCTATTCGTGAGGTATGTATGGAACTAATCGAGGCGACGCTTGAGGGGTATTGATGAAAGAACGATTGATTTTAGAGATAGAACCTAAACCACAATCCAGACCAAGATTTGCAAAACGTGGGAATTTCGTCAAAGCGTACGAAGAACAGGATATGAAAATTTGGCGTGATCATTGCCAGTTACTGATTGCTAGACAGTACGCTGGTAAGTCTATGCTTGAGGGAGCACTGAAGGCAAAGGTTAGATTTTATATCAAACCGCCTCAGTATATTTCTAAGGTCAAGAAGAACCAGCAAGCGCTACTGGATGAAGTTATTCCAGTAGACAAGAAGCCTGATATTGATAATTATGAAAAAGCGCTATATGACAGCATGTCAGGGATAGTGTTTAAGGATGATGGGCAGATAGCTATGCACGATGTAGGCAAGTTTTACAGCCTGAATCCTAGAATTGAAGTAGAAATAGAGAAGTACAAAAATGAAAAAACAGAAATTGATTGAAAAAATAAATAAAATTGCTATCGAGACACCTTTTCCAAAATCTAAAATTGTAGACCACTTGGAAGTAATTAAACTCATTGAACAACTAGACGAACCAGAAAAAGTCAAAGTTCCGCAGTTTGTGGCGGATTATATCGAGGAAAGTAGATTGAAAGGTTGGGACTTACTGGCTTCGATGTGCTTTGTAGTTTCTGCAAAAAACAAAAAAACTACAAAGTGGTTTTATTTAGGCGAAAATAAAAACATATTCGCACTTGCTTGGATTTTCGGCTACGAGGTCGAGGAAGAGAAGCGGTATTTGGTGAAGATGAAAGGTATGAATCGTATCAATGGATGTCTAGCTTATAACAAAGAATTTGGTACTTGGTACTTTGGAATAGGTGGTAATTCTAAGAATCATAGCACAAACCACACCCGCAAAGAATTAGAAGATGCGGATTTCGGCTGGGTTTTCAATTGTGAAGGTATTGAGATTGAGGAGGTGGAGTAAATGACAAAATTTATTCAAATCCAATCTTGTTACAGAGGAATTGTCGAAAACGAACTCATCAATATAGAAGATATTAGTCGCATCTGTCTAGGTCCTAACATCTTATTTCTACGAACACCTTACAGTGCCGGAGAGCGTCATATTTCTATCACTAAAGATTCGGTAGATAAATTATTGAAGGAGTTGGATATTGTTGGGGAGGTGGAGTGATGGAATTTTTACTAACAAGCACAAGCGGGTGGGTTGAAAATCAAATCCCTAACGCCGTGATTAAAAAATACACAAAAATAGAAGTTAGAGGCTGTTCGACATTTGAAGAATTTGATAAGCGATTTTCTAGGTTAGAAGGCAGTTGGCTTTCTGAAGGAGTTAATCATAAAACGTCTAAAGGTCGAATACAAAGAGAATTCCCGAACGGTGCAGAGGGGCATTTTATCGAAATTAATTCGATAGAGGAGTTGCTAGAATTTCAGAAAAAAGTTGGAAACGAGCTAATAATTACTTCTGCTATTGATAATGAATCAATTCCAGCTATTGAAATTTACAATAATTACAGGGAGTGAACATGAAACGATTCATAGCTATCTGGATTCTGCTATCTGCTGGTCTAAACATCTGGCAGAGCATCCAAATCAAAAAATTAGAAGAAAAGCGCCCGATTATCGTCTATAAAGCTGACAATCAAGGTGCAGAAATCAAAGGCAGAGTCTTACAAAAGGAGAAGATTGGCGACATGTATACTATCACTATTAAAAATTATGGCATTTTCGTAGTCACGCAAACAAGCTACGAATCATTGAGGATTGGAGATGAGGTGAGATTATGAAACCGAAGTTTAGAGCGTGGGATAAGCACGGACAAAAGATGTTTGCTAATGACGAATTGATTATCTAGAATGGTAATGTCTATGCGAACGATAGCAAAAAGCTTACCTGCAACAATTTAAAAGGATGGTCGATTGATGATGAATATCTCATGCAATCAACAGGACTCAAGGATAAGAACGGTAAAGAAATCTTTGAGGGGGATATAGTCAAAATGTCTAAGGATGTCTATTCTGAACCCACTTATTACGAGGTTGTAAGACATCGTGGTGGAGCATATCGTCTTGAATCTAAACAACACGGATGTGAATTGTGGTTACGACATACGGATTGCGAGGTCGTGGGGAATATCTACGAAAACCCTGAGCTTTTGGAGGATAAGGAATAAATCCAGAAATAATTGACAACGTAAACAAACCAAGCCATTATCAAGGACGATATGGCATGGAGTCTATCGATGCCTTAAGGAATTTCATGACACCAGAACAGCTGAAAGGCTTTTATCTTGGAAATGCCTTGAAGTATCAACTGCGATTCCAGAAGAAAAACGGTCTTGAAGACCTGAAGAAAGCCAGAAAGAACCTTGACTGGCTGATCGAGGAGATGGAACGTGAAGGATAGTAAATTTTTTTCAGAACAGATCAGATTGTGGCGAATTGGTAAAGGTCTATCTTTGAGAAAAGCTTCAAAGAAATTTGGTATTAGTCCAAGGACATTTTCAAATTGGGAACGAGGTCTGATACCAAGTGATCGTCAGAAAGAACGTCTGTCAAAAGAGTTAGGATTGGACAGAGATGTTTTATTCAAAAAATGTGAGATTGGAAATCTTAATGCGCTTTTGAAAGAAAAACGTTTGGAGCAAGGTCTTACTCGTACAGAATTAGCAAAGCATTTAGGGTATTCTTCAACAATCATAAGTTGTTGGGAGAGAGGTTTGGAAATTTCCGAATGTGAAGCAGAGGACATATGTGTGTATTTTGGAATCGAGGTGTATGATTGACAGTAGATATTAAACAGAGATTAAAAGCCTTGCCATATATCGATATAAAAGCTAAGTCGAAACATCAAGAATATATCAGTCTACGTTCAGGCATTTTAAAAGGGCAGACGTTCGATAGTATGCCGAAGTCAAAAAGCAATAAGAACCAGTCTGAAGAATTGAATATATCTATTATTGACAGGTCTGAACAATTATACGAAGAGATTAAAAAACTATATCGTGAACGAGATGAGCTAGTTCAGTTGATTGAATCTCTTGATGATCCGTTAGAAAATATTGTGATGCGACTATTCTTTATTGATGGATTAACGTGGAGCGAGGTAGAGAGTAAGTTGGGATGCAGTCGAGGGACTATCTATAATATTAGAAAATCGGCCTTCGAAAATATTGCTAAAAGAAGTAAACAGATTAAACAAAATTGAAACTTTTAAATGATAAAATAGTATTATCAGCTGAAGGCGGTAAGCGCACTGATAACTCCTTATATTTTTCATTTTATTTCCGAGGCTTCGGCCTCACATGGCGGTGATAGGCGTAAAGTGATTTCTCTCCTATGTATTTTTTCGGTTCGATTCCGGGCATCGCCGTTAATATTATATTTTACAACGAGGTATTTAAAATGAAGCAAGCAATGTTTAATAGATTGGAAGACGCGAAACATTTTGCGAAAACTGTGAAAGAATTGTTGTGTATCAAAGAACCTGTAATGATTAAGAATAAACTGACATATATTGTTGTTTATAAATAATCTAATGTAATTAACACGCAAGGTTGTAGTCGTCTTGCAGAAAGGTCGCACATCGTGTGGCTTTTTTTGATTATTTAAAAGGTGGTGATGGACATTGGGTTAAATCAAAGACAAAAGATGTTTGCGAGCGAGTATTTGAGGACTGGAAATGTCTATCAATCCGCAATATTCGCAGGTTATAGTGAAGCGTATGCTAAGACAACAGCTAGTAAATTGCTAGAAAATGCAAGCATTAAAACGTTTATACAAACCGAAACTGAAAAGATGCATGATGAAAACATTTTGAGCGCTAAAGAGGCTCTTTCAATTCTCTCGGACATTGCAAGAGGCAAGCGACTTGAAGAGGTTTTGATGATGAACCCTGTCACTGGAGAAGTTGATAGAGTTACAAAAAAAGCAGACAATAACACAGTTATTAAAGCGATAGCTGAGATATTAAAGCGTTATCCGACTGCTAAACAAGCTGAAAAGCTAGAACTTGAAATCGAAAAACTCAAATCACAAATCGGTGTGGATAATGAACAAGACGATAAGCTGATAGAATTTGCTAAGGCTTTGAGAGGTGCTTTTGACGACAAATAAATTTACAAAACGACAAGAAGAAGTGCTTACACGAGTATTGAACGATGATTTCTTTATTTGTGGGCTTCACGGTGCAAAACGTTCAGGTAAAACTGTTTTAAACAACATGGTCTTCATGAATGAGATTGCACGAGTGAGAGAAACAGCGGATAGATTAAACATAGATGAGCCGATGTATATCTTAGCTGGGACATCTTCGACATCGATACAAAACAATATCATTCAGGAGCTGTATAACATGTTTGATATTGAACCTAAATACGATAAGCATGGAGCTTTTACCCTTTGTGGTGTTAAGGTGGTTCAGGTCTATACTGGTTCGATTTCAGGTTTGAAGCGAGCCCGTGGTTTTACTGCATTTGGAGCTTATGTAAACGAGGCGTCCCTTGCTAATGAACAGGTGTTTAAAGAAATTATCTCACGTTGTTCAGGAGAGGGCGCACGTATTGTTTGGGATAGTAACCCAGACATTCCTACACACTGGCTCAGACGGGATTATATCAACTCTGGGGATGATATGATCATAGACTTTCATTTCAAGCTAGATGATAATACATTCATGTCTGATAGATACCGTGAGAATATCAAAAATGCTACGCCAGCTGGTGTTTTTTACGACAGAGACATCCTTGGTTTGTGGGTAACTGGCGAAGGGGTTGTCTATCGTGATTTTAGCGAGAATATGTTTGTAGATAACGTACCAGAAGATATTACCAAAGTATACGCAGGAGTTGACTGGGGTTATGAACACTTTGGCTCAATCGTTGTTATTGGAGAAGCATCTGACGGTTCGGTTTATCTGTTAGAGGAACATGCACATCAGTACAAAGAGATAGACTTTTGGGTAGACCTCGCTAAGAATATCAAGGAACGATACGGGAATATTACGTTCTGGGCAGATAGCGCACGACCTGAACACGTTGCAAGATTTCAAAGAGAGCAGTTGAGGACATTCAACGCTAATAAAGCGGTATTGTCTGGTATTGAAGAAGTAGCTAAGCTGATGAAAGCTGGGCGCTTTTTTGTTGTTTCGAACAAGGTCAGCAAGTTTAAAGATGAAGTCTATCAGTACATCTGGAATGAAAAGACAGGCGTGCCAGTTAAAGAGAATGACGACGTGCTAGATGCGGTGCGTTATGCGATTTATTCGCAACATTCTCAACCAAAAGCAACCGTCCGCAGACGTTCTGATTATGGTCTATAGAGAGGAAAGACATGTACCAATATTTAACTTATCCACGAGATGGATATGATGAGGGTTCTTTGAAGAAAGATCTGATTTACAAATTGATAACGAAACATAGCACTGAAGGCTCACGTTTGAAGAAACTTAAAAGCTACTACTTGGGTGAGCATGCTATCTTAAATCACAAGAGACGCAACGAGAACGCACCCAATTACAAGACAGTAGCCAATCATGCCAAGGATATCGCAGACACGGCTACAGGCTATTTTATGGGCAATCCTATCAAGTACAACAATACTGCCGAAGGTGATATTGATGAACTACTTACAGCCTTTGACGGTGCTGAGATTGACCAAGTAGATGCGCAGAACGCTTTGAACATGGCCATCTATGGTCGCGCTTATGAGTACATCTATGCTAAAGAGGGATTGACTGAATTGGACTCGACTAGTATTGATCCAGAGAATACCTTCATGGTCTATGATGATAGTATTGAGCGGAAGGCCTTGTTTGCGGTCTATTACTATCAAGTCAAGGATGATACGAAAGACACTACCAAGTACCAGGCTGAGGTCTTTACTGAGAATCTGCATTATCACATGGTGCTGAGAAGTACAGATTCAGGAACATCTCAGAGTGAAGAGGCAACCCCTCACAATCTCGGGCAAATCCCAATTATCGAATATCGCAACAATCACTTTGCAATCGGCGACTACGAGCAACAGATGAGCTTGATTGACGCTTATAATTCCTTGATGGGTAACCGTGTTAATGATAAGGAGCAGGCAGTTGAGTCTATCCTTGTCTTATATGGCACTCAACTAGCAGACACTCCAGAAGATGCTAAGGTAGCGATGAAGATTCTTTCCGAAGAGGGTCTTTTGGAATTGCCAGGCGATAGTGCAAGAGCTGAGTTCTTGAAGAATACACTGGACGAAAGTGCTACTGAAATCTTGCGCACAGCATTGAAAGAGGATATCTACACATTCAGTCATGTGCCTAATCTGACAGATGAGAACTTCGCAGGCAACACCTCGGGCGTAGCTATGGAATTTAAGCTGATGGGTCTTGAGATGATTACGAAGACCAAGGAAGCGAACTACAAACGAGGATTGCGCCAGCGTATTGCTATTTTTGCTCATTACTTGGGTATGAAGCAGATTGCTTTAGAGTCTCATTCAATCGTTCCACAGTTCAGCCGTGGTTTGCCTAAGAATTTACTGGAAATCTCTCAGATTGTGAATAACTTGGAAGGCAAAGTAACCAATAGGCAGCTTATTTCTCTCTTGCCGTTTGTGGAAGATCCTGACGCAGAATTGGAAGCCTTGGAAGAAGAGAAAAAGAAGAACATGGAAGACATGCCGGTGTTCAACCAAGACAACACGAAACCCGAAGATGAGGTAGAGGATGAAGAATCAGGATTATTGGGCGAAGAGGAAAGCCAATCTGATTTACCAGCAGATGGACAAGGCCGAAAAGCAGGCAGACAAGTTCGATAAGGTCTATCAGGAAGCTAAGACATACTTAGATAAGGAAATCAATAAGATTTTCGATAAGTTCCAACGTGATTATGGTTTAAGTCAGGTAGATGCTAGACAAGTCTTAAAGAACATGAAGGACAAGAAAGACCTGAATGAACTTCGTAAGGTGCTTGAAGCAAGACCGAATGACCCAAATATCCAAAGGTTACTGGCTGACTTAGACAGTCCAGCTTATTCTTTCCGTATGAAGCGCCTAGAGCGTTTGAGCGACGATTTAGACCGTATGCGTGAATCTATCTATCATTCGGAAAAGACAGGCTCAGATGCCTTTTATAGCGACCTGATGAAGGATAGTTACTACAAGGCTACCTTTGACCTGCAACAGCAGACAGGGTTAGCGTATGGCTTTTCTGGGCTTCCTGAGAGCGAGATTAAACATCTGCAGTCTTTTAGTTGGCTAGATGACGGAAGTACCTACTCAACAGACATCTGGAAGAATACGGGGAAGCTTACTTCTAGCATAAAAGATGAACTCCTCATGAGTCTCATGACAGGCCGAGATACACGAGAAACTGCACAAGCAATTGCTGAGAGGTTCAATGTAGGTCAGAATGATGCAAGGCGTTTGGTTCGGACAGAATCAGCCTTTTTTCATAATCAAATGGAACTGCTCAGCTACGAAGATGCTGAGATTACAAAGTATCGCTTCGTAGCAGTATTGGATAAGCGCACGTCACACATTTGCCAGGAGCACGACAACAAGGTCTATGACAGGGATAAAGCTGTACCTGGTATCAATTATCCGCCTATGCATCCGTGGTGTAGGTCTACTACTGTCGGATACGATGAGGACGCAGACTACAGCAAGTTGAAACGCAGAGCAAGGAATCCAGTGACAGGTAAGACCGAGCTAGTACCTGCCGATATGAGTTATGACGAATGGTATGATAAATACGTTGCAAAAGACAAAGGAAAGAGTTATAATCAAGGTATGAGTTCAATTGATTTAATGGCAAAACAACAGTCTTTTGTTGTTGGAAATGATATTCGAGTGAATGCCAAAAAACTTAGCGGAACCGAGTTTGATTTTTGGACTCAGAACAATGGTAAGAAAATTAGAGATACAGTGGCGAACGTTCAAGAAGCTTTCCGCCAATTGCCTGATTATTCGAAACCAACTGTTGTGTTTTTAAAAAAATCAAAGCTGCCTGGTCTAGCTGGATATGACTATAAGCAGGATATTTTGTTTATAAGTGATGCTCTTAGTTCGGAGAAAGAATTCAAAAATATTTTATCAGACGGATTCTTTGCTGCAAAAGACATTGAAGAAGCAATAGTTCATGAGTTGACTCATAAACAACATTGGGATTCTGCAAAAGCGTTTTACAAAGCAAATAAAAAGCGTTATAATAGTATTGAACAAGCAATGATGGAATTAAATTCAGGTCTAATTGCATATGTTAAACAACAGCAATCTCTTGACCGAAGCTATTTGAAAGATATTAGTTTGAATGCTTATAATGCGTTTTTGTATCATAATAATATCAATGAACTAGTAGCAGAAATCGGGGTAATAGGTGACAACGTAACTGATAAAGTGTTGTTGAAAAAAGTGAAGGAGGTATTGAAATGGAAGTAATGGCTGTACCAAGTAAAGAGTTGTTAATTTTTTATAATCAAATCGATGAATGGGTTGACCAAGTTTATCCAGACAAAGATATGCCTCGTGTATCTTTTAAGAAGAACACTCCTAAGTCTGTTTTAGATTTATTCGACACTATTAAATTAAAAATCGGTTTTGATTATGCAGTATAACGTACTAAAGCACCTAGAGAAATCTAAGTGCTTTTCTTATTTTTAATTTTTTTCAAAAAACCTCTTGACTTTTTGTGACCACTATTATATCATATAGTTGTGGCAACGGAAAGTAGGTGATGAAATGAGTCCACGGACTGGAAGACCTAAGAGTGAAAATCCTAAATCTCGTCAATTTAGAATGAGATTGACTGAGGAAGAGTTCAGTAATCTTGAACAGGTTGCTAAACAAAAAAGCATGACCAAAACTGAAGTAGTCATGCGTGGGATTGAACTTGTTAAGTCTGAGAAAACAAAATAGCCTAGAACCCACTAACGCCAATCAGATGGTTCTAAGCTATCGCTCGAAAGAAACTCTTTCTGAAATCATTATATCAGAAAAGAGCTTCTTTGTCATACCGCAAAGGAGTTTTTATAATGGCAAAAAATAAAATGTTAGACAGCTACGAAGAATTAGTGGCCTGTACCAGTGAAATTAGAGAAAGCCTTGAAATTATACATGAATGGCTGTCGATAGCACCTAAATTTGATGATTATTGGTCTTATCATGATTTAATTGCAGCACATGGTCAGCACTTTGCCTTGCTAAATCTTATCATGTACAGGCTGGATAGTCTTAAAGATGAGCATCGTACTATTATTGATAATTATATTAAAGGAGCATAAAAATGGAACTACAAATTTTTAAAAATGAACAATTCGGAGAAGTAAGAACGGCAGAAGTTAATCAAGAAATTTATTTCAACGTAAAAGATTGCTGTCAGATTTTGGATATAAAAAACAGTAAAGATGTAGTAAAAAGGCTAAATTCAAAGGGGGTCGTTACTACCGACCTCCTTACAAACGGAGGAGTCCAACAAGCCAACTTCATCAACGAAGCGAATTTCTATAAACTTGTTTTTCAATCTCGCAAACCAGAAGCAGAGAAATTTGCTGATTGGGTCACTAGCGAAGTTCTGCCCTCTATTCGTAAGCATGGCGCTTATATGACCGACCAAGTGGCTTATAATATCACACACAACAAACAAGCCTTAGCAGACTTGCTCCTTATGGCTGGTAATCAACTGAAAGAAAAAGAAGCAGTCATTAAACACTTGGAAGCTGAAAAAGCTGTACTGTCCGTTGAAAATACCATAATGAAGCCGAAAGCAGACTATTTCGATGAACTGGTAGATAGAAACTTACTGACCAGCTTCAGAGAAACAGCAAAACAATTAAAAATCAAAGAACGCAAGTTTATTGACTTCTTGATGGAGAAAAAATACATCTATCGAGATAAGAAAGGTAAGCTCCAACCAACAGCCAATAAAAACGATGGTTTGTTTGAGGTCAAGGAAACACTCAACGAAAAAACACAATGGTCTGGCACACAGACACTCATCACACCTAAAGGCCGTGAAACCTTTAGACTACTATTTATTTAATTAAGCCCTAACCGTATGGAATCCCGTACGGTTTTTATATTGTCCAAGCATTGAAGACTCTAAAAGCTATGGAAATTACAGTCGGGGACGACTTTAAAAATAGGAGGTTCGCAATGAACGAAGAAACACAAACAGTCGAAACGGTTGAAGAACAAAAGGTACCTGCAGAACCTGCACAACAACCGCAAGACGAGAAGAAGTACACGGACGCAGATGTCGATGCTATCATCGATAAGAAATTTGCCAAGTGGAAATCGGAGCAAGAAGCCAAGGAAAACGAAGCTAAGAAGCTTGCTAAGATGAACGCTGACGAGAAACAGAAATATCAGTTGGATCAGCGTGAGCAAGAACTAGCTGACCGTGAAAAGGCCATTGCTCGTAAAGAATTGACCGCAGAAGCCAAGGCAATGCTAAGTGAACGTGACTTACCAGTTGAATTAGTAAATGTAGTCGATTTGACAAGCGCAGAGACTGTATCTGAGTCTGTCGCTGTATTGCAGAAATCATGGGAGCAAGCCGTGCAAAAAGGCGTACAAGAAAAGCTAAAAGGCGGAGCTCCAATGAAGCAAGCGCCAGTCGATAGCGACGGTATCACAAAAGAAGAATTCGCTCGTATGGGTTATCAGAGTCGAAATGAACTCTATCAAAAGAACCCAGAACTCTATAAGAAATTGAAAGGTTAAAATAAATGACAGCAGGACAAACTAAATTAGCCACTATGGTTAACCCAGAAGTTATGGCGGACATGGTTTCCGCTAAACTACCTAAATTGATTAAATTCACTCCACTTGCTTATGTGGAGACAGCGCTCCAAGGCCAACCAGGGAATACTCTAACAGTTCCAGCATGGGAGTATGCAGGAGATGCGACTGAGGTTGGAGAAGGTCAAGCTATTTCTCCAGACCAGTTGACTACTAAAAAGACCACTATGACCATCAAAAAGGCTGCTAAAGGTTATGAAATTACCGATGAAGCCCTTTTGTCAGGTCTTGGCGACCCACTAGGTCAAGCGACTTACCAGCTTGGTTTGGCTATTGCTAACAAGATTGATGATGATTTGGTCGCAGTAGCTAAAACTGCAACACAGCACGTTGCAGAATCTCCAACAACAGGAGCAACTCTTGATAAAGCACTTGCTATTTTTGACGATGAAGAAGATGCAAAATATGTAGCTCTTATCAATCCAGCAGATGCCATTGATTTGCGTGCTAACACTGTGAAAGAATGGATTTCAGGCACAGAAGTAGGAGCGAATACAGTTGTTTCTGGTACATTTGGAGAAACACGAGGCGTTCAAATTGTCCGCACCAAGAAAGTCGAAAAAGGTAAAGGGTTTATCGTTAAAGTTTCTCCTAGTCAGACTCAGACAGATGATGCCAATAAATATGGTGCGTTTGTTATCATGCTAAAACGTGATGTGGCTATTGAAACAGACCGTGACATCCTTAAAAAGACAACAGTCATCACTGGTGATGAACACTATGGTGTTTATCTATACGACCCTACACGAGTTGTAAAATTCGGTGAGTAAGAGGTGACGATATGAGCTTATTGCTACGACGTCATTATATCCAAGAGGAGCAAGCTGGCCAGTATTCTGATTTAGAGAATAAGACTCTAGAAGAGTTAAAGAATCTAGCTAAAGAAGCTGGCATAGCTGGCGCCTATAAGTTATCAAAAGCCGAAATTGTAGAGGTGTTGGAGGATTTAAAAAGTGAAATTTAAAATCAAACAAGATTTCTATGATTGGGAATCAAATGTGAAACGACTGGCAGGAGAGGAACTCGAGATTACTGAGGAGCGCTATGCAGAGTTGGCTGACAATTTTGCCAGCAATGGTGTCGTTATCTCAGATGTTCTTGAGGAAATCCTCCCTGAACCTGAGTTTTTAGAAGAGGATTGATATGTCTATAGAGTTGCTGAAGAAATTAACAGGCGAAGAAGATACTCAGCTTCTCATGTTGCTCCAAACGAGGGCTACGAATCTTATCTTGTCAGAGACTAATCGCACATCTTTGACACCTGCTTTAAGTCTCTTAATACCTGAGGTTGCTATCGAGATCCACAACCGCTCAGGAGCGGAAGGAGAGCGTTCTAGAACCGAAGGTGGTATAGCAGTAGTGTACGGAGAAAACGGCCTGTCTACGGGTCTTCTACAGCGTATACGCATGCATAGACTAGCAAGGGTGGCAGGCCATGTTTTTGAAGCAGAGTAGACTGAAACCTTATCCAATGCGACGGTTTGAAAAGACTGTCACTGAGGAGGGTGTCGCAAAAGAAGGATATGCCAAGGAAGCTGAGACAGTCCGTCTTGAATTGTGGCCAGCTAGTAGCAAGTTACAATCTGAGCTGTATGGCGAGCGTGTCAATGATATTTTGAACGCAAATGCCAACAAGTCAGCTACAATCAAAGTAAAAGATGGTGTGTGTATCGATAGCCAGACAGAAGTGACTCACAGGGTTATTTCTAAAAAGGTCTACACACATCATCAGGTTTTGGAGTTAGAGCGTGTCAGAGCTAATAGGGGCAGATAGGCTCATAGCTAAGTTCAGAAAACTATCAGATGTTGCGCAACGAGATATTGTTTCAAAGGCGGTTCATCATGCAGCTAAAACCATTGTTCAAGCCGATGCTAAAAGACTAGCGCCAGGCAACAATGGAGAACTTAGAAATAGCATCAAGACTAGAGTTAAAATGGACGGAGATAAGGCTATAGGAGAGGTTTACACAAATCTACACTATGCACCATACGTAGAGTTTGGTACAGGGCCAAAAGGACAAGCTAGCCATTCGGGGATATCGCCAGAGGTCAGCGTGTCTTATCGCTCTAGCCCGTGGTATGTACATGAAGACCAAATCAATGTAGGACCTTACCACTTTCAAAAGATTGGGGAGTTCTACAAGATGTATGGTCAACCTGCTCAGCCTTATCTTTATCCAGCTTTGAGAGACAATCAAGAGCGTGTGTCTAAGAATATTTCGAATTATGTGCGTAGAAAGATAAGAGAACAAATAAAATGATCAATATCAAGCCTGTTATTTATAAAGAATTGCAAAAGGTCGCAGATAATGTGACTGATACTTACCCTAGCGATTGGGAGACTTTCCCAGTCGTTATTTTTTTGGAAGAACAAAACAAGCCGGGTGATTGGTTTGATGACCAAGAGCAAAAATCCTCTATCCGCTATAAGGTGGATATCTTTGATGATACCAGCACAAGTGAGTTAGCTGTTAAAATCAATCAGATTTTTGAGTCTTTAGGTTTGAGAAGAACCGACTGTCAAGATGTACCAGACCCGTCTCATTTGAGACATAAGGTCATGCGTTTTGAAGGTGTCGTTGATTTACACTCAGAGCTTGTTTTTCAATTTAGAATGGAGAATTAAACATGTTAGCAAATGGAATTAAATTGGCCTTTAGTGAAACGAAGGGCAATTATCAGAATCTTGTAGGGCTTAAGGAAGTACCTGAATTTGGTATCGAGCCCGAAAAAGTAGAAAATACTACTCTTGCAGATACGGTGAAGAAGTACGAGTTTGGTATCGGGGACGCAGGAGAACTTGAGTACAAGTTCGCTTATAATAATTCAAGCGCAACAGCTCCTTACCGTGTATTACGTAAGGCAGCAGATGGCAAGAAAAAACTCTACTTTGAGCAAACCTACCCAGACGGTACTAAGGTCACATTTGAAGGTCAAGTATCTGTTAAGCTTGGCGGTGGCGGTGTCAATGCCGTTATCGAGTTCACACTTAAGATTGCCTTGCAGTCTGAATTGACATTCACTGATGGTATTGGAGGTTGATTAAATGGCGTTACCTTACTCAATTTGGAAGATTAGCGATGAGAAAGAGTTGAAACTACGACTTTCATCTCATCAAGCAGCAAAAGTTGAAGAAAAAATCGGTATGAACTTACTGAAAATCTTCATGCCTGAGGCTGGCGAAGAGTTTCCTTTGCCTCCTTTGAAAGTTGTATTGCTCTTGATTCACGGAGCCTTGCAGAAGTATGAGAATGGCTATTCTCTTGAAGATGTCTATGATCTATACGATGAATACGTGGATAACGGTGGAGACCAAACAACCTTCATGACAGAGGTTTTAATGCCACTCTTTGAAGTATCGGGTTTTACTCCACGAGGAAGCAAGGACAAGAAAACTTCCAAGAAGAAAATGACAGTAGTCGAGTAATCTTAACAGTAACGCAGATTATTGAGAGGCTTTACCCAATGTTTTTGGACATCGGGGGCAAGCCTCTTGATTTTTGGGATTTAACGGTGCTTGAAATCAGAGAAATGATTGAAAGCTATAACCGTGTCAAAATCCAAGAGCGTAAAGAAAAGATTATTGACTCATATAGACTTTCGCAGATGATATCCAACCACGTTTCTTTATTGTTATCCAAAGATGCCCAGGTCTTTGAATTCTGGGAATATGCGCCCGAGTTGTTTGTAGAAGAACAACAAGCGGTAGAACAGGAACGGCAGAGACAAGCGTTTTTGTTGCATAAGGAACGGATGCGTGAATTTGCAGAAAGACATAATCGCAAAAGGAAGGAGGAAATGAATGGCAACTCTTGACGAATTGAAAGTCATGATTGACGCTGAGATAGCGCCTTTCAGGAAGAAGATGAAAGAAGTCGAGAATCAGGTCAAAGGAACATCTGACCAAGTGAAAAATGCCACTGCAAAAGTTCGTGAACAGTCGAACTCTATCGGTAGTGCGTTTGGCAAACTAGCCAAGTTCGCTGGTTTTGCAATCCTTGGTAAGAAGATGCTTGATGTTGGAATGTATTCAGCGCAGACAGCTCTTGAAGTATCAGCGTCTATGAACCAAATCAAGCGCCAGATGGGCGAGAGTTCGCAATCTTTCTTAAAATGGGTTAACGATAACGCCAACGCTATGAATATGGGTGTGGGTGAGGCAACCAACTACGGTGCAGTCTACTCAAACTTATTTTCTGGATTTATAAAAGATACCAACAAGCTAAGCGCCTATACGGCTAAGATGTTGCAGACCTCAGCAGTTATTGCAGAAGGTTCAGGCCGTAGCATTACAGACGTTATGGAGCGGATTCGCTCAGGTTTGCTAGGGAACACGGAAGCGATAGACTTTTGTCGCACCGCTTAGAAATAGGCGGATTAAGAACTTACCAAAATCGGTAGAACTCTAAATTTTAATTTACAACTTCGGTATAAATGTGATATAATATACTTAGTTAAAAAGAGGTGATATTATGGGCATTATATACGAAATTAAATGTACCAAAACAGGAAGAAGTTATTTTGGTCAATCCAAGAATATAAAAAGACGATTCGATGACCACAAATATAAACTTCGTCATAACCAGCACTATTCAGAAGAAATGCAAGATGATTTTAATTTGTTTGGAGAAGCAGAGTTTCAATTTTCTATTTTAGAAGAAGTATCTGATAACATATTAGACGAAAGAGAAAGTTATTGGATATCATTATCTGACAATGCGTATAATATTGAAAGTGGTGGAGTTAGGGATAAACAACTTGCCGAAAGCACCAAAGAGAAATTAAGTGCTAAAGCAAAAGCGAGATATAAGACTCACGCAAAATATTTTAATAACCCAGAAGCTATCAAGAAACGCTCCATATCCAATACAGGTAAAAAACGAGATGATGATTTTAGAAAGAAAATGAGCGATATCGCCAAGAAAAGAATAGGTTCTAAAAACTCATTCTTCGGTAAAAAGCACTCTGAAGAAACAAAACGAAAAATCAGTGAAGCTAATAAAGGAAAATATGATGGTGGTAAGCCTAAAATTCCTATCGTAGCTATTCATCTTGAAACTGGAGAAACAAGGGAGTACGCTTCAAAAAGTGATGCTTCAAAAGATATTTTTCCAGCTAGATCTTTTATTGACAAAGTTTTGAATGGCGAAAAGAAACATTATAAAGGGTACACTTTTAAAGAATTAAAACATGACGATACCGAGGTAAACTAAGCAATTAAAAAGGCTTAGTCACCGTAGAGCATAGGGATTGAACCTGTGCTTTTTGTTTTGTCAAAAAGTATAGAATAAAATATCCCCACGAGTGGTAAGCACCTAAACAATTCGGTTGTAGGTGAAAATATATGCCGAACTTACAAGAAATTGTAAGAAGTATGGATAAAAAGCCATGCGATAACATTATTGAGAAGACTTAGGAATCAACGTCAATGTGGCTATGATTGAGTCTACTGAAGCTTTTAAGAAGTTCGCAAACGGACAGAGCTGGCAACAGTTGGACTATCAAACCCAGCAACAAATCCGCCTTATGGCTATTCTGGAACAGGCTACAGCCAAGTATGGTGATACCTTGTCCAACTCAGTCAATGGCAGTATCAGCTTGTTTAAGTCGCTGATGAAAGATAGTGCATTGAATTTGGGTAATGCTATGTTACCGATTATCAATGCGATCATGCCTGTCTTGAACTCTTTTGCTATGGTTTTGAAGAATGTTACTGCTAAACTCGCTGAGTTTATTGCTTTAATGTTTAACAAGAAAGCTACGGTAAAAGATGGTGTCGGTGGAGCAGTTGGAGACATGGGTAATGCCATGAAAGATGCTGCAGGCGGAGCAGGAGACCTTGCTGATGCAGTGGACGACGCTGGAGATTCAGCAGGAGGACTTGCTGATAACCTTGGAGACTCAGCCAAAAACGCTAAGAAGGCCGCTAAAGAATTGCTAGGTCTTTTGGGATTTGATGAGATTAATATCTTGCAAAAACCAAAAGACGATGATGCGGGTGGTTCTGGAGGCGGTGGAGGCGGAGGCAAAGGTGGTAAAGGAAAGGGAGGCGGTAGCGGACCTTTCAAAGACATCTTGCCAGAAGTTGAGTTGACCGATATGGATAACCAATTTAAGAGCATTTTTGATGGTCTTGGAGATAAGCTAAAAGGGTTGTTTGACTACCTAAAAAAACTTTGGGACTTATTTAAAAAAGGCTTCTCTCTATCATTTAGATGGGATAGTATTGAAAGATTAAAGAATGCACTACAAGGCATCTGGCAATCTATTAAAGATATCTTTGAAGATGGTACGGTTTTACAAGCAGCAGCAAGGTTTGGAGAAAAACTAGCTTTTGCTTTGGGACAAACAACAGGCGCTCTCGCTAACGTAATCATGGGTATTGCCGTCTTTATCGCTGAAAGTCTGAATAAATCACTTAATGAAACGAAGCTAGATATCAAAGCATGGTTAATCCGTATGTTTGATATCGGTGGGGAAATCGTTGAAAGCGTCGGAAATATTGCCCAGAGTATCGGACAAATCTTCTATGATTCAATTACAAGTGAACCTGCTACAAATATGGGCGCAGGGTTAATCAGCGCCTTTACATACGCTTTTATGGGCGTGCAAGAAGTCACCGCTAAATACACAAGAGATATTATCGGTGCTATTGAAGAGACTATCACCGAAAATCAGGCTGGCATAACAGAAATGTTTACGGGTCTTTTTAAAGCTGTAGAGCCTATTGCTCAAGCTTTATCAAGCTCTATGAAGAAGCTTTTTGAAAGTGTTAATCAAGTATATGATGAGCATATAAAACCTTTGTTTGAATCAAGTTCTGCCTTGATGTCAGATGTAGTTGGTGCTTTTGTTAATGGGTGGAATGATAATATTCAACCTGTTCTTGAAAAGATAGGACACGGTTTCGCCGATACAATCAAAAACCATATTGAACCAGCTTTAGAAAAAATAGGTGGCATGATTGGAAGTTTTGCCGACTTTTCTAAAGCGATAAATGAAGTTTTCGGCCCAGTCATTTCCTTTATTGTAGAAAAGTTAACGGTTGTGCTAGCCCCTGCAATTGAATACATAGGAGAAGTTTGGCGTGTTTTATTTAACACTATCTCTGATGTGATTGGTGGTATTGCTGATATCATCAAAGGGGTATTTGATGTACTTACAGGACTTTTAACTGGAGATGGCGAAAAAATCAAAGAAGGATTTTTGAGTATATTTGGCGGATTAAAAGATATAGTAGTTAGCGTCTTTAGTGGCATTATTGATCTTGTATCTGGTGTATTGAAACTTCTTTGGGACGCAATTGTAGCTATCTTTTCTGGTATCGGGTCTTGGTTTGGAGAAAAGTTCCAGGGTGCATGGGACGCTATCGTTAACATCTTCAGTAATCTAGGTTCATGGTTTGGTGATAGATGGGCGGATGTGACAAATGCGTTAGCAGAGATTGGCTCATGGCTGGGAGAAAAATTTCAAGAGGGCTGGGACGCTATTGGAAATATATTTGGGAACTTAGGTTCTTGGTTTGGAGAAAAATGGACTGATGTTACCAATGCTCTTTCAGATGCAAATACTTGGTTAGGTGATAAATTCAAGCAAGGCTGGGATGCAATAAGCAATACATTTAGCAAGTTGGGTTCATGGTTCGGTGACCGTTGGAACGAATCTAAAGACGCGCTTGCCGAAGCAAACACTTGGCTTGGCGATAAGTTCCAATCTGGTAGGGATAAAGTGAACTCAGCTTTTGAAAAAGTTGGCTCTTGGTTCGGTGACCGTTGGAATGATATCAAAGATGGAGTAAAAGAAGCTGATACATGGTTTGGCGAGAAATTTGAGAGTGCAAAAGAGAAAACTCAGAATCCTTTCCAAAAAATCGGTTCATGGTTTGGCGATAGATGGAAAGACATGCAAGATGCCTTGAAAGAAATCCCCAACTGGTTTAAGAATCTGTTTAATGATGCAATGGATAATGCCAAAAACATCGTTAAAAGTGGTATCGATAAACTAAAAAGCTTCTTTAACTTTGATTGGAGCTTGCCAAAAATCAAACTCCCTCACTTTAATATATCTGGTAGCTTTAGTTTGATGCCTCCTAGAATTCCATCATTCTCTGTAGATTGGTATGCACGAGGTGGTGTATTCAACTCTCCTAGCATCATCGGGGTCGGTGAAGCTGGTCAAGAAGCAGTAATGCCTCTTGAACGGAATACAGGTTGGATTTCTATCTTGGCTCAAAAATTGGCCGAAAGAATGCCTGTTAACAATGCACCTACAGGTTATTCATTACCGGCTGGCGACATCGTTATCCAAATCGCAGGTCACGAGTTCGGACGGGTAGCCATCCAAGAAATCAACAAGGAACATGAACGAGCAGGTCAAACCTTGCTCAAGATTTAGGAGGTTAAATGGCACAATTGATAATCAATGGGGTGGCTGTGAAGCCTCCCAAATCTTTTCAAGTCGGTATTCAGGATATCGATGGAGAAACAGGGCGTAACGCCAATGGAGACATGGTGCGTGACCGTATCACGACCAAACGCAAACTAGACTGTGAATGGGGCATGCTGACTCAGGAAGAAATGAGTCAGCTTTTAAATGCTGTGTCAGCAGTCTTTTTTGAGGTTTCATACCCTGATCCTGTTAAAGGTCAGACGACTGGGACTTTCTATGTCGGTGATAGAACAGCTCCAAGCTATACCTTTACTGAGAAGTTTAAACCTTGGTCTGGCGCTAAATTTAATTTGGTAGAGAGGTAAGAAAATGGACGCTTTAACCAGACGACAATTTGACAGAGCCATGTTTGCTAAGGACAGGACGCTGGCTATTCGTGTTGGCGATTATGCTTCACGGGATATCAAAGAGGCTAGTTTTGAATATGGCTATATCAAGGGCGATACATACAAGCCTGGTGGAACCTGTGCTGGTAGCGGTAAGATTACCTTTACCAGTATCATTACCACGTTCAATAAACTGGATATCCTACACCCTGAGATTGGTCTACTGGTTGGGAATACCTACCAGTGGGTTAAGATGGGGGAATACTTCATCAACGATATTGAGATTGACCGAAATAGAAATACAACCACGCTGGAGCTCATGGACGGTATGTTTAAGCTCAATCGTGAGTACGTGACGGACTTGCATTTTCCAGCTGAGGTACGAGAGGTTATTCAGGAAATCTGCCTAAAAACAGGCATTGAGTTAGCGAATGACTATTTCGGAATCAGCGCTATGCGTTACCACGTCGAGCAAGTTCCTGAAGGCAAGAAACTGTCCTTCAGGGATATGCTGAGCGCTATGACTCAGATGATTGGGATGTCTTGCTTCTTTAACCGAGAAGGGAAGATGGAAATCCGTGATTTAACTGAGTCAAATATCACGATCAACGCAGATAGTTACTTTCTGCATGGTTTAACCAAGAGTGAGATTGAGTATCAGATAGCTGGTATCACTTGTAAGACAGATAAGAAGTCTCTGACGGTCGGTATGAAGACCGGTCGGTCTTTGGAACTGGATAATGTCTTCATGACCCAGAGCGCTTTAAATGACCTGTATTACAAGCTGAAAAACCTGACTTACTATCCTTATAATCTCAACTACCAAGGGCATTTACTGCTTGAGGTTGGGCAGTGGGTAACCATTCAGACCAATAAGAAAGAAACCTTTAAAGTGCCCGTGTTAAGCCAGAGCTTTACGTTTAAAGGCGGTTTAAGAGGTCGCATCAGCGCAGATAGTAAAGCTGGAAACGATACTCAGTATTCTTACGAGGGGACGATTACCAAGCAGATTAAGCAACAAGATGGCATTGAAGCAAAAATCCAAGCGCAGATAGACGCAGCAGATGCAGCCTTTGAGGCCGAGTTTGAGAAACGTAAAAAAGCGATTGATGATGCAATCGAAAAATACAAAGCAAACGCTGAGGAGTTTGGTACTAAAATCCACGAAGAAATGGAAAAAGAGCGTCCTGAGTTCGTGAAGCGGATTCGTGAGGAATTGATGAGTGGTGCGGACTCAATCGCTGAACTGAGTAAGAAACTGGAGCAGGTCAGTGAGACTGCAAGGGTCAATGCTAGTCTGATTGGTGGCGACGGGAATACTCAGTACAATAAGAATCGCTTGAATGGTGGTACGGCCAAGAAAATCAGTTACGGAACGGATTTCGTGGAAGTTGGTCACAATGGAGAGGGCTTTGAACTTGGTAAGACTTACGTCATCAGCTGGTCAGCAACCTGCACGCCTTATGGCAAGACAGATGTGACTGTGGTAGTGAATAAGACACCGTTCTATGGCGGACACGTTCATTTGGCGCCTGCTAATTCGGTCATGCCAGCGATTGACAAAGATCTTGTCCAAAAAGAGGAGCAGGTCTTGGCGGTCTACTACGGTGCCTATCGTCTGACCTTTTCAGGGGACTGGTATCAGAACGTAGAGCAGTCTGTGACGATTGATAATCAGACAAGACGGATTGAACTAGCGCCAGTCTATAAGACGATTGCGGACGGACAAAATTCAAGATATGACGGAAGTTGGAACGAGAGTCCAACTTTTATTTTTGATGGAGGAAGAACATGACAGAGACAATCCCAATAAGGGTACAGCACAAGCGCATGTCAGCACGAGACTGGGCAAGTAGCACTCTGGTCTTACTTGATGGAGAGTTAGGCGTTGAGAGCGACACAGGCAAGGTCAAGGTCGGAAATGGCCGTGACCGATTCTCAGCTCTTCAATATCTGACAGGGCCGAAAGGTGACCGTGGAGAAACAGGACCAGTAGGACCGAAAGGAGCGGACGGCGTCATGCGATTCGAGAACCTGACGAGTCAACAGAGAGAAAGTTTGCGTGGCCCTCAAGGCGCACAGGGACTTCCTGGACCAGCAGGTCGTGACGGTCAAGATGGAAAACCAATCAATCGTAACTATATTGTAGATAGTGAGAAGTTGCTAAATAAACAACATTGGGGAAGTAACAAGTGGGACGAAACAATTGACGGTAATACTGTTATTTTAACCAAAAAAGGAGGAAGTGAAACAACAGGCTTTTGGTTCAATTTTACAGATTTAGTAAAAACTCAATTTCAAAACGAAACATTAACATGGTCTATTGATATTAAAGCTAGTAGAAATATGACGTTAAATACCGTTGGATTTGAAACAAACGGGCAGACTAAAATTGATGTGACAACTGAATGGAAAAGAGTATCATACACTTTTACCAATCGTTTTTCACAATTTTACGCATTTACATTTCACAACCCTACAACTAATTTTAATAATGGAGATAAAATTTATATTCGTTTGCCAAAACTTGAAGTAGGAAATGTTGCTACAGAATGGTGTCCAGCTTATGGAGATTTGCGAGGACCAGCAGGACCAGCAGGACCAATAGGCGCAACGGGTCCAGCAGGTCCCAGAGGTGCGGACGGAGCTAGAGGTGCAGATGGAGCGCCTGGTCAAAACATCATCAACCAAAACGGCGGACAAGCGCTGAAATATTGGGCTGGTACAAAGTCTCAATATGACGCGATTCCTAATAAGGATAGTAATACTATCTATGATATCTATAGTAGTTTGTAGGAGGTAGTATGGCTAGAGAAGGAATTTATGTGGGTGGCAAGGAAGTTGTTGAAAGATATTTAGGAGATAAGTTAGTCTGGAAAAAATACAGATTTCGAATTGTAAACACTTTGTCATTGACTATATCAAATGTTAACTATCAGTCAGCTACTTTAGACTGTTACAGTCAATTCTCGTACCGATATGTAGGATTAAATTCAGGGTACTACTATTTGAGAATAGAAGAAAAGTTCGTCAAAGTATATGCCTATAATTTATCAACAACTAGTCCATCTTTTCTGTTTTTACTAGGTCAAAGTGAAGATGCAGGAGTAGATGAATCAAGCAAGCGTCAAGCTTTGTCTGATTTGACACGAAATTGGTTTAGAAATAATTATAAAGATATTGTTTTATATGACAGAATGAGGTAACAAATGGATATTACGATTCAAAACGTTCGTTCGCCTGCTCTTGAGCATATTGGACGGTATTATAAGGTCTTTCAGCCACGGACACGAGATGAACTGTTAAAACTCCACCACATGGGGTGTGTGGGAGATACAGTGCTGACGGATATCCAGCTAGAACAGGGGGATTTTCCTACAAGTTTCGTGGAACCCACCGTCACACAACGTACCCTATCAGGTCTCTTCAAGGATATGCGTTCAATAGAGCTGGAATTAAGAGACCCAAACAGCACTCTCTGGGGCAAAATCCAGCAGAATAATCAAGGGGCGCTAACTCAGTTCTTCGATACGAATGTTAAGAGTGCCATCGCTCAGACTGCTAAAGAAATCAGGCAGGAAGTGCGAGATGCTGCTAACAGTGCTAAGGTACAAGTGACACCAGAAGGTGTGACCATTGGCTCTACTACCTTGACGGGCGAGCAGTTAGCCTCTACCATTTCGACCAGCTCGAAAGGTGTGGACATCATCGCTCCGAAAGTCAGAGTGAAGTCTGACATGATTGTAGACGGTGCGGTCACTGCCGGGAAGTTAGCAGCAGGCTCTGTGACTGCTGAACACATCCAAGCTGGTGCCATTACGGGCGATAAAATCAGCGTAGATGATGCCTTAATCAAGAATCTGACCGCTAGAGATGCCTTGATTGACAAGTTGACATCTAAAGAAATCTTTGCGACTAAGATTGAATCTGTCGTATCTAGTTCAACCTTCCTTGAAGCCTATCAAGGTAAAATCGGTGGCTTCACGCTTGGACAATTCGACCAAGGTGGAGGTCGTTGGATTTCTGGTGTGAATAAATTCGCAGTTGGTATGGGCAATGGAGAAGGTTACGGAACCCAAACAGCCTTCTGGGCGAATTGGGGCAATAACTGGAACCAAGCAGGGCCTAGAGCGTGGCATGTGGACACAGATGGGCAAATGTATTGTAAGAATGATGTACATTTCTATGCAGAAACCAACTTCACGGGCGAGAGCAATACGAATTTTTACGGAACAGTTAAATTCACTCAGTCGCCTATATTTGCAGGTAACATCAACATGGGAAATAGCAATATCTTCGGTAATGGTTATAACCCTGCTGGAGGTGTCAATAAGGTTGTTTGGTGGAGTGAACTTGAATCAGTCGCTTTCCGGAAACATACAGATATAGATGCAATCAAGAAACGCTTGAACAGAATTGAAAGCCATCTAGGAATCAACAATAGTTAGAAATGGAGAAACTACATAGATAATCATATAATCGACAAGCTAGTCACTGAGTCGCTTGTCAACCGCTTGGCTGAGGGCGAATTGAATCGTGCGCATTTAGAGGCACGCTATACGCTGACTTTGGCGGAATTGCAGGCCTTTAAAGCAGTGCTGGAATACGACCCAGCACTTAAAGAACTATTTGAAAAAACACAAGCTAAAATGAAAGGAAATAACGCATGACTTACAAATTAACAGGAAGCCCGATTTTAAAAGGGGAGAAAAACGTCACAATCGTAACGATTGAGAAAGAAGAAACTGGTCGCTACAGCTATGAGCGTGTGGAATTGCCAGGCAATCGCACGAATGATAATGAAGAAGTGCTGATTCAAGCAGTGCTGAACCATATCCGTACAGAGCTTGACCCAACGAGCGCCATCGTACAAGCGCAGGCTAAACTTCAAGAAGCTGAACAGGAATTGGCTGAGACAAAGGCTAAACAAACGGCTACAGACCAAGCAGTTAAGCATAATCAAGAAGAAACAGACCGCTATGGTAAAATCATCCATGCGGTCGTTTTAAATGCCGTAGCAGGTAAGACAATCGCTTATGGAACAAACTACAAGGAATTGGTAGAGTTGATTCCACTGGCTGAGGTTGGAAAACGTTACATGGCACATGACTTGATTACCATCGAAGACCCAGCGCACGTTGAGGTAGACGGTGAAGGTAAGCGTATCTTGATTCAGTTGAACAAGGAATTTACTTATAACGGTGAACCAGTCAGCGACTTTGCCCGAAATGGTCGTCTTGAAATGGACGGAACAGGCGCAGCATGGAAGTTTGAGCCTAAAGAATAGTAGAGGTGTTTATGGACGTCTTACAATCAACAGAGCATTTCTTCATGAACGTGCTACCAGTTGCCACACCAATCGTTGTTGCTTGGTTGGGCTATAAAATGCCGAAGAAGACCAAGGAACAGACAGACCAAATCATTTCAGAATTGAATGATGTCAAGAAACAAATCAAAGATGTCCAGATTACTGCTGACGAGAACAACTCCAAAATTGACGAAGTACAAGCAAAGCTAAAACTACACGACGATGCGCACCTTGTTACGATGAGGATGCGCCTTGATCGTGATATTCGCAGAGCTATCCGTCGTGGTTTTACGACCAAGGATGAGTTCTACGTGGTCGAAAACATGCACAATAGCTACAAGGCTCTTGGTGGCAATGGCTACATTGACCACTTGTACAACAATTTTGAAGCGTTGCAAATCAGAGACGACATCTTAGTTGAAGATGAGAAAGGGGTGCAGAATGGTCTGTAATCTCAATACGACCAATCTTGCTCAAGTGGATGGTGGTTACCTCATCAAACAGGGTGATGTGGCTTCTACCTTTGGATTTGTCCTTCTAGACGAAGATTATCGAGCCGTCCCCTCCCTTGATGGGGAGGTGGCGGTCGTTAGTCTGACCATGGGCAAGCACCAGTGGAAGAAGGTAGCTGTCACGAACTCAAGCGTGAATTTTAATCTGGATACTATCTTGCCAATCGGAAAATACCGCTTAGAGATTAGCGCTGGTGGATATATTTTCCCAAGTGACAAAGAAACCCACATCAAGATAGTGGCTTCAGATAAAGAATTGGTCACAGAAGAAGTCCATGCTTTAAAAGAGCTGGATATCGCAGAAGAAGTAAAAAAACAACTTGCAGAAAGAACTGTAGGTAGTGATGGTACAGTGAGTCCGGAAATTCCGGACTTGCTTTTTTACTACAATTTAGGAAAGGTTTAAAGAATTATGGACACAAGCAAATTAACAGCATTCGCACAAGCGGTTGGTGTTGACATTAAGGAATTGAAACAACTGCTTAACGGGAAGATTGATAATGCGACAGTCACTCAACTGATTGAACAAGCTAAAACTGCTGTCAAAAATGAGATTTTGGGTGAGGGCGTATCTGAAGATTTGAACACGCTCAAGGAAATTGCGGATAAAATCGCAAGCATGAGCGGTGACACGCAAAGCGCAGTTGTTCAAAAGATTTCAGATTTAGGCACACGTATTGACAACATTGCAAATCTTGACCTTGTAACAGTCTACAACCAAGCGAAAGCGTGATTGCTATGAGCAATTTAGAGGAATTTGCTCAGGCCGTTGGCCGTGATGTGAAGGCTATTAACCAAAAGCCTGAACCAAGGCTGACCCTGACAGGAAATACCCTCGGCATTGTCGGGGGTAATAATGTCACTCTACCGCTACCAGATAACGTAGGCTATGAAATCCGTGGCACAGGCTCGCCAGAAGGTCGTATAACCTCTGAAATCGGTACAACCTATGTAGATGCCAATGTCACGAACGGCGCTCTTAAGTGGATAAAAGAGAGCGGAAATGGTAACACAGGCTGGAAGGTATTGATTGGCGATACTGGTTGGAGAACGCTTAACACGTTTTCAAAATTAGGGAGCTCATTCGTTAAAACTCGACGAGTAAATAATATGGTATCTTATCAATTTGGTGGATTGGATTGGGGTAAATTTGGAATCGTGAGACGTGGAGGAAATGGATTTGTTATGTACGGTAATAATCCTAAACTATGTCGATTAACACCTAACGACGGTATTCCAGAAGGGTTTCGTTCTAGCGGGTCAATTATAGGTCCTGTTCACAACGATAATGGAGTAATTATTGCTGCGTGGTATTTAGGTGGAGCACGGGATTTAAACCATTTAAGATTTGCATTTTTAGACAATATACCTACAGATAGAGATATCGGAGATATCCGTGTAAGTGCTATTTCATACCTAACAGACGACCCTTGGCCAACAACGTTGCCATAAATAAAGAAAGGAAAAACATATGACACAATTTAATGAATTTATTATTGCTTTTGCCACAGGCTTTTTAGCAGTAGCAGCAGGCAGTATCGTAAAAGCAGTGAAGGACTACCTTTTGCGAAAAGGTGGAGAAAAAGCTGTAAAAATCGCTGAAATCTTAGCTAAGAACGCAGTCAATGCAGTTGAGCAAGTCGCCTCTGAAACTGGTTTTAAAGGCGAAGAAAAGTTGGAACAAGCCCGCACTAAAATTCGTGCAGAGCTTAGCAAATATAACATTAGCATGACTGATAAGGATCTCGACACATTCGTCGAGTCAGCAGTTAAACAGATGAACGATGCGTGGAAAGGACAAGAGTAATGGATATCGATACAAGCAGACTACGTACAGACTTGCCGATTGTTGGATTTAAGCCTTTCCGTCAAGTGCATGCCCACTCAACGGGCAACCGTAACTCAACTGCTCAAAACGAGGCAGACTACCACTACAGAAAGGACCCTGAACTTGGGTTCTTTTCTCACGTTGTCGGTAATGGCAGAGTTATGCAGGTAGGCCCTGTAAATAACGGATCTTGGGACGTTGGGGGCGGTTGGAACGCCGAGACCTATGCAGCAGTTGAACTGATTGAAAGCCATTCAACTAAAGAAGAGTTCATGACAGATTACCGCCTTTATATCGAATTATTACGAAATCTAGCAGATAAAGCAGGCTTGCAGAAAACGCTTGATACAGACGACCTGGCAGGTATCAAGACGCACGAATACTGTACCAATAACCAACCTGACAACCATTCAGACCATGTTGACCCTTATCCCTATCTGGCTAAATGGGGTATTAGTCGTAGCCAATTCAAACATGATATTGAAAACGGCTTGAGCGTTGAGACTGGCTGGCAGAAGAATGACACAGGCTACTGGTATGTACACTCAGACGGCTCTTATCCTAAAGTCAAGTTTGAGAAAATCAACGGAACTTGGTATTACTTCGACGGCTCAGGCTACATGCTTGCAGACCGCTGGAAGAAACACACAGACGGTAATTGGTACTACTTTGACCAATCAGGAGAAATGGCTACAGGTTGGAAGAAAATTGCTGGCAAGTGGTACTATTTTGACGCAGAAGGTGCTATGAAGACAGGTTGGGTCAAGTACAAGGACACATGGTACTACCTCGACAGCAAGGACGGGAATATGGTATCAAATGCCTTCGTCCAATCAGCAGACGGAACAGGCTGGTACTACCTTAAACCAGATGGAACAATGGCAGACAAGCCGGAGTTCACAGTGGAGCCAGACGGCTTAATTACGACTAAATAAAATGTGATATAATGGTTATGGAATAACGGAGGAAATTATGGACCATGAAAAAATCGGTCAGGTTACTGATGAAGTAAAAGAAATTTTTGATATTGTTCTTGACGCGAGCGACATCAAAGTTAACAAAGAAGGTTTGAGAAGTCATATGTTGAAACGCCATCATAATGATGTGATTCATCATATTGAAGACTTGGAACTCATACTAAGTAATCCAGATTTCGTTGGGGTTAATCCACGAGAGAAAGATACTAGCTTTGAATATGTAAAAAGATTTGATGATAATGTCCTTGTTGCTATCAAGTTACATAAAAGTGGTAATTTCTTTTACGTTCCGACTATGTATCGTATACAAGATTACAAGTTACAAAGTCGTATTAAGTCTGGTAGATTGAGAAAACTTGACAAAAAAAGCAGATAGTGCTAGAATAACATTAACGAAAGACATTTGAGGGCAGAAAGGTTCCTGCCGCACCTTGAAAAAGGTATCTGAGATGCTGGGTACACCGACCAGCCAAGTGTCCGTTATTTCAAAGGAGGGAGCTTAAATGCTCCTTTTTTTATTTAAAATTTCAAAAAATAAAATGAAAGGAAACTTTCTAAAATGTTCTTTCACCGCAGGCAATAGCTTGCGGTTTTTTTGTTTGCTCTGAAATACGCTTGATAATCGCTTGAAAATCTTGAAAAACCTTTATAGATAGAGGGTTAGGAGCGTTCTTTTTCGCTTGAATACCATTTAAAAATGCGACGTGAAGGCGAAATAAAATTTGGGGACGAGCAGGAACCGTGATCATCGTCACGGTTTTCTATTTTGCAAAAACACGCATTTTGAACGATTAGAAACAGAAATTACAATCCTATTGTTCAAAAAAGCGGTTTCTTGAAGAATAGGGAGGGCGGATGTAGGACATTATTGTCAAAAACGGTATTTTGTTAAAAATAAAAACAAGGGGCAAAAAAGGGGCATAAGGTGTAAACTTTTGTATTTTTACGGTAAAAAATATATGTAGTTTATGACGTATAAAGTCTTATTTGGTAAGTCTTTTATCTTATCTCTTCCTATTTATATAGTAGAATTCAGTTACTCTTAAATAATAGAGCAACTACATTAGTAGCTTAAAAACATGATTAAACCGCTATTCTTAGGAGTAGCGGTTTTTCCTATTAACTCTTTTCTATTTCCTGTCATTCATGTTATAATGGATAAATATGAAGAATCGGAGTGAGACTATGAAATACAAACGGATTGTCTTTAAGGTGGGGACTTCTTCTCTGACGAATGAGGATGGAAGTTTATCACGTAGTAAGGTAAAGGCTATTACCCAGCAGTTATCTATGTTGCACGAGGCTGGTCATGAATTGATTTTGGTGTCGTCAGGTGCCATTGCGGCTGGTTTTGGGGCTTTAGGATTTAAAAAGCGTCCGACTAAGATTGCTGATAAACAGGCTTCAGCAGCGGTAGGGCAGGGGCTTTTGTTGGAAGAATACACGACAAATCTTCTCTTGCGCCAAATCGTTTCTGCACAAATTTTGCTGACCCAGGACGACTTTGTGGATAAGCGCCGTTATAAAAATGCCAATCAGGCTTTGTCGGTTTTACTTAGCCGTGGCGCGATTCCTATCATCAATGAGAATGACAGTGTCGTCATTGATGAGCTCAAGGTTGGGGACAATGATACTCTAAGTGCTCAGGTAGCAGCCATGGTCCAAGCAGACCTTTTGGTCCTCTTGACAGATGTGGACGGTCTCTATACTGGAAATCCTAATTCAGATCCAACAGCCAAACGCTTGGAGCGAATCGAGACCATCAATCGTGAGATTATTGATATGGCCGGTGGAGCAGGTTCTTCAAACGGAACTGGGGGAATGCTAACAAAAATCAAGGCTGCCACCATTGCGACGGAATCAGGAGTTCCTGTTTATATCTGCTCATCCTTGAAGGCAGATGCCATGATTGAAGCAGCTGAGGAAACCGAGGATGGTTCCTACTTTGTTGCGCAAGAGAAGGGGCTTCGTACCCAGAAACAATGGCTGGCCTTTTATGCTCAGAGTCAAGGTTCTATTTGGGTTGATAAAGGAGCTGCAGAAGCTCTCTCTCAACATGGCAAGAGTCTCCTTTTATCTGGTGTTGTTGACGCAGAAGGAGCCTTTTCTTACGGTGATATCGTGACAGTATTTGACAAGGAAAGTGGAAAATCACTTGGAAAAGGACGCGTGCAATTTGGAGCATCTGCTTTGGAGGATATGTTGCGTTCTCAAAAAGCCAAGGGTGTCTTGATTCACCGTGACGACTGGATTTCCATTACTCCTGAAATCCAACTACTCTTTACAGAATTTTAGAGGTAAACTATGGTAAGTACACAAGAACAATTTGAACAGGTACAGGCTGTTAAAAAATCGATCAACACTGCTAGTGAAGCAGTGAAAAACCAAGCCTTGCTAGCCATGGCTGATTACTTATTAGCAGCTACTGAGGAAATTTTAGCAGCCAATGCCCTTGATATGGAAGCTGCTGAGGGTAAAATCTCAGATGTGATGCTGGATCGTCTTTATTTGGATGCAGGACGTATAGAAGCAATGGCAACTGGTATTCGTGAAGTGGTTGCTTTACCAGATCCAATCGGTGAAGTTTTAGAAACCAATCAGCTTGAAAATGGTTTGGTTATCACTAAAAAACGTGTAGCTATGGGGGTCATCGGTATTATCTATGAAAGCCGTCCAAATGTGACGTCTGATGCGGCTGCTTTGGCTCTCAAGAGTGGAAATGCGGTTGTTCTTCGTAGTGGGAAGGATGCCTATCAAACTGCCCATGCCATTGTCACAGCCTTGAAGAAGGGCTTGGAGACGACTACCATTCATCCAGATGTGATTCAACTGGTGGAAGATACTAGCCGAGAAAGCAGCTATGCCATGATGAAGGCCAAGGGCTATCTAGATCTTCTCATTCCTCGTGGGGGAGCTGGTTTGATCAATGCGGTGGTTGAAAATGCTATTGTACCAGTAATTGAAACAGGAACTGGAATTGTTCATGTCTATGTGGATAAGGATGCAGATGAAGATAAGGCCTTGTCTATCATCAACAATGCTAAAACCAGTCGTCCTTCTGTCTGCAATGCTATGGAGGTTCTACTTGTTCATGAAGCCAAGACAGCAAGCTTCCTTCCTCGCTTGGAGCAAGTTCTGGTTGCAGATCGAAAAGAAACTGGTCTGGAACCAATTCAATTCCGCTTGGATGAGAAAGCAAGCCAGTTTGTTTCAGGTCACGCAGCTGAAGCACAAGACTTTGATACCGAGTTTTTAGACTATGTATTAGCTGTTAAGGTTGTGAGCAGTTTAGAAGAAGCGGTTGCCCATATTGAGGCTCACAGTACCCATCATTCGGATGCCATTGTGACGGAAAATGCTGCAGCTGCAGCCTACTTTACAGATCAAGTGGACTCTGCAGCAGTCTATGTCAATGCTTCAACTCGTTTCACCGATGGTGGCCAATTTGGTCTGGGGTGTGAAATGGGGATTTCTACTCAGAAACTGCATGCGCGTGGTCCAATGGGCTTAAAAGAATTGACTAGCTATAAGTATGTGGTTACTGGTGACGGACAGATAAGGGAGTAAGAGATGAAGATTGGATTTATCGGTTTGGGGAATATGGGTGCTAGCTTGGCCAAGGCTGTTTTGCAGGCTAAGACGGGTGATGACCTTCTCCTTGCCAATCGTAGCCAAGCCAAGGTAGATGCTTTCATTGCAGACTTTGGTGGTCAGGCTTCCAGCAATGAAGAAATCTTTGCAGACGCAGATGTGATTTTTCTAGGTGTTAAGCCAGCTCAGTTCTCAGACTTGCTTTCTCAATATCAAACCATCCTTGAAAAAAGAGAAAGTCTTCTTTTGATTTCGATGGCAGCTGGATTGACCTTAGAAAAACTCGCTAGTCTTCTTCCAAATCAACACCGAATTATTCGTATGATGCCTAATACCCCTGCTTCTATCGGTCAAGGAGTGATTAGTTATGCCTTGTCTCCTAATTGCAGGGCTGAGGACAGTGAGCTCTTTTGTCAGCTGTTAGCCAAGGCTGGTCTCTTGATTGAACTTGGGGAAGGATTAATCGACGCGGCGACAGGTCTTGCAGGTTGTGGACCAGCCTTTGTCTATCTTTTTATCGAGGCCTTGGCAGATGCGGGCGTTCAGACGGGATTACCACGAGAAACGGCCTTGAAAATGGCGTCTCAAACTGTGGTAGGAGCTGGGCAATTGGTCCTTGAAAGTCAGCAACATCCTGGAGTTTTGAAAGACCAAGTTTGTAGCCCAGGCGGTTCAACTATCGCTGGTGTAGCTAGTTTAGAAGCACATGCCTTTAGAGGAACCGTTATGGAGGCAGTCAAAAAAGCCTACAAACGAACTAAAAAACTAGGTAAATAAGAGGTGGCTTTGACTGCCTCTTTTATGGTGGCTGAAATGAGAAGACAAAAAGATTGTCACAAACCCCTATTTTTTTGATAGAATAGAAGTAGTAAAAAAGAAATGAGTTAGACATGTCAAAAGGATTTTTAGTCTCTCTTGAGGGACCAGAGGGAGCAGGCAAGACCAGTGTTTTAGAGGCTCTGCTACCAATTTTAGAGGAAAAAGGAGTAGAGGTGCTGACGACCCGTGAACCTGGCGGAGTCTTGATTGGGGAGAAGATTCGGGAAGTAATTTTGGATCCAAGTCATACTCAGATGGATGCTAAGACAGAGCTCCTTCTCTATATCGCCAGTCGCAGACAGCACTTGGTGGAAAAAGTTCTTCCAGCCCTTGAAGCTGGCAAGCTGGTCATTATGGACCGCTTCATCGATAGTTCTGTTGCCTATCAGGGATTTGGTCGTGGCTTGGATATTGACGCCATTGACTGGCTTAACCAGTTTGCGACAGATGGTCTTAAACCCGATTTGACACTCTATTTTGACATCGAGGTGGAAGAAGGGCTGGCTCGTATTGCTGCTAATAGCAATCGCGAGGTCAATCGTTTGGATTTGGAAGGGTTGGACTTGCATAAAAAAGTCCGTCAAGGTTACCTTTCTCTCCTGGAAAAAGAAGGAAATCGCATTGTCAAGATTGATGCTAGTCTTCCATTGGAGCAAGTTGTGGAAACTACCAAGGCAGTTTTGTTTGAGAGAATGGACTTGGATAAATGAAACAAGATCAACTAAAGGATTGGCAGCCAGACCAGTTTGACCGCTTTGTACGTATCCTAGAACAAGACCAGCTCAATCACGCCTATCTTTTTTCAGGTTTCTTTGGGAGCTTGGAAATGGCGCAGTTTTTGGCTGAGAGCCTCTTTTGTACAGATAAAGTAGGTGTTTTACCATGTGAGAAATGCCGAAATTGTAAGCTGATTGAACAGGGAGAATTTCCCGATGTTACTTTGATTAAGCCAGTCAATCAGGTCATTAAGACAGAACGCATTCGAGAATTGGTGGGGCAGTTTTCTCAAGCAGGAATTGAAAGCCAACAACAGGTCTTTATTATCGAGCAAGCTGAGAAAATGCATCCTAATGCAGCCAATTCTCTGCTCAAGGTCATCGAAGAACCCCAGAGTGAGGTTTATATTTTCTTCTTGACCAGTGATGAAGAAAAGATCTTACCGACTATCCGTAGTCGAACCCAGATTTTCCACTTTAAAAAGCAAGAAGAACAACTCATCTTGCTCTTAGAACAAATGGGACTGGTTAAGAAAAAAGCGACTCTCCTAGCTCAGTTTAGTCAATCGCGAGCTGAAGCAGAAAAGTTGGCTAATCATGCAGGCTTTTGGACCTTGGTCGATGAAAGTGAACACCTGCTGACTTGGTTAGTGGCTAAGAAAAAAGAAAGTTATTTGCAGGTTGCTAAATTAGCCAACTTAGCAGATGACAAGGAAAAACAAGATCAGGTTTTACGGATTCTTGAAGTCCTCTGTGGACAAGATATCCTACAAGCAAGAGTGCGGGCGATTCTACAAGATTTGCTAGAAGCTAGAAAAATGTGGCAGGCTAATGTCAGCTTTCAAAATGCCATGGAATATCTGGTCTTGAAAGAAATATAAACTCAAAAATGAACGATAAAGAAAGGAAAGGGCTGTTTTATGGACAAAAAAGAATTATTTGACGCGCTGGATGATTTTTCCCAACAGTTATTGGTGACTTTGGCCGATGTGGAAGCCATCAAGAAAAATCTCAAGAGCCTGGTAGAGGAAAATACAGCTCTTCGTTTGGAAAATAGTAAGTTGCGCGAACGCTTGGGTGAGGTGGAAGCAGATGCTCCTGTCAAGGCCAAGCATGTTCGTGAAAGTGTCCGTCGCATTTACCGTGATGGATTTCACGTATGTAATGATTTTTATGGACAACGTCGAGAGCAGGACGAGGAATGTATGTTCTGTGACGAGTTGTTATACAGGGAGTAGGCATGCAGATTCAAAAAAGTTTTAAGGGGCAGTCTCCCTATGGTAAGCTGTACCTAGTGGCAACGCCGATTGGCAATCTAGATGATATGACCTTTCGAGCTATCCAGACCTTGAAAGAGGTGGACTGGATTGCTGCTGAGGACACGCGCAATACAGGGCTTCTGCTCAAGCATTTTGACATTTCTACTAAGCAGATTAGTTTTCATGAGCACAATGCCAAGGAAAAAATTCCTGATTTGATTGGTTTCCTGAAAGCAGGACAAAGCATTGCTCAGGTATCCGACGCGGGTCTGCCTAGCATCTCAGACCCTGGTCATGATTTGGTCAAGGCAGCGATTGAGGAAGAGATTGCAGTAGTGACAGTTCCGGGTGCCTCTGCAGGAATTTCTGCCTTGATTGCCAGTGGTTTAGCGCCACAGCCACATATCTTTTACGGCTTTTTACCCAGAAAATCAGGCCAGCAAAAGCAATTTTTCGACTCAAAAAAAGATTATCCTGAAACTCAGATTTTCTATGAATCTCCCCATCGTGTGTCAGATACGTTAGAAAATATGCTAGAAGTCTACGGTGAGCGCTTGGTCGTTTTGGTCAGGGAATTGACAAAGATTTACGAAGAATACCAACGAGGAAAAATCTCTGAATTGCTGGAAAGTATCGCTGAAACGCCTCTCAAGGGTGAATGCCTTCTCATCGTGGAAGGTGCCAGTCAGGATGTGGAGGAAAAAGACGAGGAAGACCTATTCTTAGAAATTCAAGCCCACATCCAGCAAGGTATGAAGAAAAATCAAGCTATTAAGGAAGTCGCTAAGATTTACCAGTGGAATAAAAGCCAGCTTTATGCTGCCTACCACGAATGGGAAGAAAATCAAGAAAATGATTAAACAGGGAAGTTTGCCTTCTTCCCTTTTTTTGTTATACTAGTAGAAGAAAAAATTAGAAAGATTTGTGGGTGTTAAACAAGCCAGTGCCTTGTTTTGATATGAACTTAGGTTCCACCCAAAGAGGTATTAGTGTCGTGTCTCAATCTTATATCAATGTTATCGGTGCTGGTTTGGCAGGTTCTGAAGCAGCCTACCAAATTGCAGAACGTGGTATTCCAGTTAAACTTTATGAAATGCGTGGTGTCAAGTCAACACCTCAACATAAAACAGACAATTTTGCTGAGTTAGTTTGTTCTAATTCCCTTCGTGGGGATGCTCTTACAAATGCTGTCGGGCTTCTCAAGGAAGAAATGCGTCGCTTGGGTTCTGTTATTTTGGAATCTGCTGAGGCTACACGGGTTCCTGCAGGTGGTGCGCTTGCGGTGGACCGTGATGGTTTCTCACAGATGGTGACTGAAAAAGTGACCAACCACCCCTTGATTGAAGTGGTTCGTGATGAAATTACAGAATTATCAACAGATGTTATCACAGTTGTGGCTACTGGTCCCTTGACTAGTGATGCCCTAGCTGAGAAAATTCATGCCCTTAATAATGGAGATGGTTTCTATTTCTACGATGCGGCAGCGCCTATTATCGACGTCAATACCATCGATATGAGCAAGGTCTATCTCAAATCACGTTATGATAAGGGAGAAGCCGCTTATCTCAACGCGCCTATGACCAAGCAAGAGTTTATGGATTTCCATGAAGCCTTGGTCAATGCGGAAGAAGCACCGCTCAATTCCTTTGAAAAAGAAAAGTATTTTGAAGGATGCATGCCAATCGAAGTCATGGCCAAACGTGGCATTAAAACTATGCTTTATGGCCCTATGAAACCAGTCGGGCTTGAGTATCCTGACGACTACACAGGACCTCGTGATGGCGAATTCAAAACCCCTTATGCGGTTGTCCAGCTTCGTCAGGACAATGCAGCTGGTAGTTTATACAATATTGTTGGTTTCCAGACCCACCTCAAATGGGGAGAACAAAAACGTGTTTTCCAAATGATTCCAGGTCTTGAAAATGCGGAGTTTGTCCGTTATGGTGTCATGCATCGTAATTCTTATATGGATTCACCAAATCTTCTTGAACAGACCTATCGTTCTAAGAAACAACCAAATCTCTTCTTTGCTGGTCAAATGACGGGTGTGGAAGGCTATGTTGAGTCAGCGGCATCAGGCTTGGTTGCGGGAATTAACGCAGCTCGTCTCTTCAAGGGAGAAAGCGAGGTTATTTTCCCAGAGACGACAGCTATTGGAAGCTTGGCTCATTACATCACCCATGCGGACAGCAAACATTTTCAACCAATGAATGTCAATTTTGGGATTATCAAAGAGTTGAAAGGCGAGCGTATTCGTGATAAGAAGGCTCGTTATGAAAAAATTGCAGAGCGTGCTCTTAGCGACTTAGAGGAATTTTTAACAGTCTAATTTTTTTGAAAGAATTGCTCATGATACTATAAAAATCTTAGAAATTGTGATAAAATAGGTAGGATAAAAAAAGGAGAGTGAAAATGGCGAATCCCAAGTATAAACGTATTTTAATCAAGTTATCAGGTGAAGCCCTTGCCGGTGAACGAGGCGTAGGGATTGATATCCAAACAGTTCAAACAATCGCAAAAGAGATTCAAGAAGTTCATAGCTTAGGTATCGAAATTGCCCTTGTTATTGGTGGAGGAAATCTCTGGCGTGGAGAACCTGCTTCTGAAGCGGGTATGGACCGCGTTCAGGCAGATTACACAGGAATGCTTGGGACTGTTATGAATGCTCTTGTGATGGCAGATTCATTGCAACAAGTTGGGGTTGATACACGTGTGCAAACAGCCATTGCAATGCAACAAGTGGCAGAGCCTTACGTCCGTGGACGTGCCCTTCGTCACCTTGAAAAAGGCCGTATTGTTATCTTTGGTGCCGGAATTGGTTCACCTTACTTCTCAACAGATACAACAGCGGCCCTTCGTGCAGCTGAAATCGAAGCGGATGCTATCCTTATGGCTAAAAATGGCGTAGATGGTGTTTACAATGCCGATCCTAAGAAAGATAAGACAGCTGTTAAGTTTGAAGAATTGACCCACCGTGATGTGATTAACAAAGGTCTTCGTATTATGGATTCAACAGCTTCAACCCTCTCAATGGATAACGACATTGACTTGGTTGTCTTTAACATGAACCAACCCGGCAACATCAAACGTGTCGTATTTGGAGAAAATATCGGAACAACAGTTTCAAATAATATCGAAGAAAAGGAATAAGAAAGATTATGGCTAACGCAATTATTGAAAAAGCTAAAGAGAGAATGACCCAGTCTCACCAATCACTTGCTCGTGAATTTGGTGGTATCCGTGCTGGTCGTGCCAATGCAAGCTTGCTGGACCGTGTACATGTAGAATACTATGGAGTTGAAACTCCTCTTAACCAAATCGCTTCAATCACCATTCCAGAAGCGCGTGTTTTGTTGGTAACACCATTTGACAAGTCTTCATTGAAAGACATCGAACGTGCCTTGAACGCTTCTGATCTTGGTATCACACCAGCGAATGACGGTTCTGTGATTCGCTTGGTTATCCCAGCTCTTACAGAAGAAACTCGTCGTGACCTTGCTAAAGAAGTGAAGAAGGTCGGCGAAAATGCTAAAGTGGCTGTCCGCAATATCCGTCGCGATGCTATGGACGAAGCTAAGAAACAAGAGAAAGCAAAAGAAATCACTGAAGACGAATTGAAGACTCTTGAAAAAGACATTCAAAAAGTAACAGACGATGCTGTTAAACACATCGACGACATGACTGCCAACAAAGAGAAAGAACTTTTGGAAGTCTAAAAATAAACAGAAAAACTCAGTTGGCATTGCTGGCTGAGTTTTATTCGAAAGAAGGAAATATGAATACAAATCTTGCAAGTTTTATCGTTGGACTGATCATCGATGAAAATGACCGATTTTACTTTGTGCAAAAGGATGGTCAAACCTATGCTCTTGCTAAGGAAGAAGGTCAACATACAGTAGGGGATACGGTCAAAGGTTTTGCCTACACGGATATGAAGCAAAAACTCCGCCTGACAACCATAGAAGTGACTGCCACTCAGGACCAATTTGGTTGGGGAATTGTAACGGAAGTTCGTAAAGACTTGGGTATCTTTGTGGATACAGGCCTTCCTGATAAAGAAATCGTTGTGTCACTCGATATTCTCCCTGAGCTCAAGGAACTCTGGCCTAAGAAGGGTGACCAACTCTACATCCGTCTTGAAGTGGACAAGAAAGACCGTATCTGGGGACTCTTGGCTTATCAAGAAGACTTCCAACGTCTGGCTCGTCCTGCCTACAACAACATGCAGAACCAAAACTGGCCAGCCATTGTATACCGTCTCAAGCTGTCAGGAACTTTTGTTTATCTGCCAGAAAATAACATGCTTGGCTTTATTCATCCTAGCGAACGCTATGCAGAGCCACGTTTGGGGCAAGTCTTAGAAGCGCGTGTTATTGGTTTCCGTGAAGTGGACCGTACCTTGAACCTTTCCCTTAAACCACGTTCTTTTGAGATGTTGGAAAATGATGCTCAGATGATTTTGACGTATTTGGAAAGCAATGGCGGTTTCATGACCTTAAATGACAAGTCATCTCCAGACGACATCAAGGCTACCTTTGGTATTTCTAAAGGTCAGTTCAAGAAAGCACTTGGAGGCTTGATGAAGGCTGGTAAAATCAAGCAAGACCAGTTTGGGACAGAGTTGATTTAGGGAGACATATGAGAAAATCATTTTACACTTGGCTCATGACCGAGCGCAACCCTAAAAGTAACAGCCCCAAAGCAATTTTGGCAGACCTCGCTTTTGAAGAGTCAGCCTTCCCAAAACACACAGATGATTTTGATGAGGTTAGTCGCTTTTTAGAGGAGCATGCCAGTTTCTCTTTTAACCTAGGAGACTTTGACGCCATCTGGCAAGAATACTTAGAACACTAGCATGATTCACTGGGTTTGGGCTAGTAATTTCTCCGCCCCTTTGCTATAATAAAAAGAAATAAAAGGATTAGAGAGGTTCTTTATTTGAAGGAACATTCAATAGACATTCAATTGAGTCATCCAGATGACCTGTTTCATCTTTTTGGTTCCAATGAACGCCATCTTCGTTTGATGGAAGAAGAGCTTGATGTGGTGATTCATGCTCGTACGGAGATTGTCCAGGTTTTGGGAGAGGAGACTGCTTGTGAGGAAGCTCGTCAGGTTATTCAAGCCCTCATGGTCTTGGTAAATCGTGGGATGACTGTCGGTACGCCAGATGTGGTGACTGCGATTAGCATGGTCAAAAACGATGAAATCGACAAGTTTGTCGCCCTTTATGAAGAAGAAATCATCAAGGATAATACTGGGAAACCGATTCGTGTCAAAACCTTAGGTCAAAAACTTTATGTGGATAGTGTCAAACAGCATGATGTGACCTTTGGAATCGGACCTGCAGGGACAGGGAAGACCTTCCTTGCAGTGACCTTGGCTGTGACAGCTCTTAAACGTGGTCAGGTTAAGCGGATTATCCTGACACGTCCAGCGGTGGAAGCAGGCGAGAGTCTAGGTTTTCTTCCGGGTGATCTTAAGGAGAAGGTAGATCCTTACCTTAGACCTGTTTATGATGCCTTGTATCAGATTCTGGGGAAAGACCAAACAACTCGTCTCATGGAGCGTGAAATTATCGAGATTGCACCTCTTGCCTACATGCGTGGACGAACCTTGGATGATGCCTTTGTCATTCTCGATGAGGCGCAAAATACGACCATCATGCAGATGAAGATGTTCTTGACTCGTTTAGGCTTTAATTCTAAGATGATTGTCAATGGAGATATCAGTCAGATTGACCTTCCGCGTAACGTCAAGTCCGGTTTGATTGATGCCCAAGAAAAGCTCAAGAACATTCACCAGATTGACTTTGTTCATTTTTCAGCTAAGGATGTGGTTCGCCATCCAGTTGTCGCTCAGATTATTCGAGCTTATGAACCAGCTCCAATTAAAAAAGAAGAGAGTGAAGAAGTCCAAGAAGAAACAGAATAGCAAAAAAGAGCAGTTCAGGTGGAATTGCTCTTTCTTTTATCTGATAATTAGATTTTTTAGATTAGTTCATCAATTGGAGTATGTTTTTTATCGAGACCTTGGGCTACTGGAAGACTGGTTAAGTAACCTTGATAAGTAGTAACACCTTGGCGCAAGCCCTCATCCTCAGAGATTGCTTGTACAAAACCTTTACCAGCCAAAGCTTCGATATAAGGAAGAGTGACATTAGTTAGGGCAATGGTAGAAGTGCGAGCAACCGCACCAGGGATGTTGGCAACGGCATAGTGGAGAACACCGTGTTTTTCATATACAGGCTCATCGTGCGTTGTCACACGGTCAGCTGTCTCGATAACACCACCTTGGTCAACAGCAACGTCAACGATGACTGATCCTGGACGCATTTGCTTGACCATCTCATCAGTCACCAGTTTCGGAGCTTTGGCACCAGGGATGAGAACCGCTCCAATCACTACATCCGCATCTCTCACACTGGCTTCGATGTTAAATGAATTGGACATGAGAGTTTGAATTTGGTGACCAAAGACCTCCTCTAAAACGGAGAGACGTTTAGCACTGATATCAAGGATGGTTACTTGTGCACCAAGACCAAGCGCAATTCGAGCAGCATGGGTCCCTACGACACCGCCACCGATGATGGTTACTTTCCCTTTAGGTACACCCGGCACACCACCCAGTAAGACACCAGAACCTCCTGCCTGCTTAGTTAGGAAATGAGCCCCGATTTGGACTGCCATACGGCCTGCAACCTCACTCATAGGTACGAGGAGTGGTAATTGACCTTGGGAATCACGGACAGTTTCATAGGCAATCCCAGTTGTTTTTGCTTCCAACATAGCATCTGCTAATTCTGGAGCAGCGGCCATGTGCAAGTAGGTGAAGAGAAGCAGGTCGTCACGTAAGTAACCATATTCAGAAGTTAATGGTTCTTTTACTTTCACGACTAACTCTGCAGCCCAGGCTTCACCAGCAGTAGCGACAATCTCAGCTCCTTGCTTTTGATAGTCAGTATCAGTAAAGCCAGATCCGAGACCAGCATTTGTTTCGATAAGGACGCGATGACCACGGCCGACTAAGCTGTGGACACCAGCAGGTGTTAGGGCAACACGGTTTTCATTATTCTTAATTTCTTTTGGAATTCCGATTAACATAGAGAAAAACTCCCTTTCTATTGACGGGTTGTAAATGATTTATCACATTATCTATAAAATAAGGTGATGATTTTATTCTATATGAAACCGCTTTAAAAAGCAAGAAAAATTTGTTGTAATTTATTTTTTATGCTAGACTGGTAGAAAATATTTTTAAATGGAGGAGAAGTATGGAATCAATCTTTTTAAAACTATCCCAGTATCCAATAATGGAGACAGAGCGTTTATTGCTTAGACCTGTAACCTTGGATGATGCGGAAGCAATGTTTGACTATGCCTCGGACAGAGAAAATACGCGTTACACTTTTCCAACCAATCAAAGCTTGGAAGAAACCAAGAATAATATTGCTCAGTTCTACTTGGCCAATCCCCTTGGGACGCTGGGGAATAGAACTAAAAAGCAATGGCAAATTTATCGGAACCATTGATTTGCACAAGATTGATCCTGCTCTTAAGAAGGCAGCTATTGGCTACATTATCAATAAAAAGTATTGGAATCAAGGATTAACGACAGAAGCCAATCGTGCCGTAATTGAGCTAGCTTTTGAGAAGATAGGGATGAATAAGTTGACTGCCCTTCACGATAAGGCTAATCCCGCGTCAGGAAAAGTCATGGAGAAATCAGGCATGCGTTTTTCCCACGAAGAACCTTATGCTTGTATGGACCAGCATGAAGAAGGCCGAATTGTTACAAGAGTTCATTATGTATTGACCAAGGAAGACTATTTTGCAAATAAATAAGCAGTTGAAAAGAAATTTTTCAACTGTTTTTTCTTCCTCTTACGAATAATCTAAGAGAGGAGAAAATATGGAAGCAATTATCGAGAAAATTAAAGAGTATAAAATCATCGTCATCTGTACTGGTCTGGGCTTGCTTGTTGGAGGATTTTTCCTGCTAAAGCCAGCTCCACAAACACCTGTAAAAGAAACGAATTTGCAGGCAGAAGTTGCAGCTGTTTCCAAGGATTCGGTATCCGAAAAGGAAGAGAAGGAAGAACCCCTTGAACAAGATTTAATTACAGTAGATGTGAAAGGTGCTGTCAAATCGCCGGGTATTTACGACTTGCCAGTAGGTAGTCGGGTCAATGATGCTGTTCAGAAGGCAGGTGGCTTGACAGAGCAAGCAGACAGCAAATCGCTCAATCTAGCTCAGAAAGTTAGTGATGAGGCTCTGGTTTACGTCCCAACTAAGGGAGAAGAAGCAGCTAGTCAACAGACTGGTTCTGGGACGGTTTCTTCAACGAACAAGGAAAAGAAGGTCAATCTCAATAAAGCCAGTCTGGAAGAACTCAAGCAGGTCAAGGGATTGGGTGGCAAACGAGCTCAGGATATTATCGACCATCGTGAGGCAAATGGCAAATTCAAGTCGGTAGATGAACTCAAGAAGGTTTCTGGCATTGGTGCTAAAACGATAGAAAAGTTAAAAGACTATGTTACAGTGGATTAAGACTTTCCCTATTCCCCTAATCTATCTGAGTTTTCTATTGCTCTGGCTTTACTACGCCATTTTTTCAGCGTCCTATCTTGCTTTGTTGGGCTTTGTTTTTCTGATAGTCTGTCTCTTTATCCAATTTCCGTGGAAGTCTGTTAGAAAAGTTCTAGTGATTTGTGGAATCTTTGGATTCTGGTTTGTTTTTCAAAATTGGCAACAGAGTCAAGCGAGTCAAAATCTGGCGGATTCTGTTGAGAGGGTGCGGATTTTGCCTGACACTATTAAGGTCAATGGTGATAGCCTATCCTTTCGTGGTAAGTCTAGCGGTCGTACTTTTCAAGTCTATTATAAACTCCAGTCCGAGAATGAAAAAGAACAATTCCAAGCTTTAACATCCCTTCATGACTTGGAACTAGAAGGAAAACTTTCGGAGCCAGAAGGGAAGAGAAATTTTGGTGGCTTTGACTACCAAGCCTATCTGAAGACTCAGGGAATTTACCAGACTCTCAATATCAAAAAAATTCAGTCACTTCAAAAGGTTGGCAGTTGGGATATAGGAGAAAATCTGTCCAGCTTACGTCGAAGGGCTGTAGTTTGGATTAAGAAACATTTTCCAGACCCTATGCGCAACTACATGACAGGCCTCTTGCTAGGACATCTAGACACCGACTTTGAGGAGATGAATGAGCTTTATTCCAGTCTAGGAATTATCCACCTTTTTGCCTTGTCCGGCATGCAGGTAGGCTTTTTCATGGACGGATTTAAGAAACTTCTCTTGCGATTGGGCTTGACCCAAGAAAAGTTGAAATGGTTGACTTATCCCTTTTCTCTTATCTATGCAGGCCTGACTGGATTTTCAGCATCGGTCATTCGCAGTCTCTTGCAAAAATTATTGGCTCAACACGGCTATAAGGGATTAGATAATTTTGCCTTAACTGTTCTTGTTCTCTTTATGGTCATGCCAAACTTTTTCTTGACAGCAGGAGGAGTCTTGTCCTGCGCTTATGCTTTTATCTTGACCATGACCAGCAAAGAAGGGGAGGGGCTTAAGGCTGTTGCTAGAGAAAGTCTAGTCATTTCCTTGGGAATATTGCCCATTTTATCTTTCTATTTTGCAGAATTTCAGCCATTGTCCATCCTCTTGACCTTTGTCTTTTCCTTTCTATTTGACTTGGTCTTCTTACCGCTCTTGTCCATCTTATTTGCACTTTCCTTTCTCTATCCAGTCATTCAGCTGAATTTTATTTTTGAGTGGTTGGAGGGGATTATTCGCTTGGTATCGCAGGTGACAAGTAGACCTCTGGTATTTGGACAACCCAATGCATGGCTTTTAATCTTATTGTTAATTTCCTTGGCTTTGGTCTATGATTTGAGGAAAAACATTAAAAGGCTAGCAGTGTTGACCTTATTGATTACAGGGCTCTTTATTCTGACCAAGCATCCACTGGAAAATGAAATTACCATGCTAGATGTTGGGCAAGGTGAGAGTATTTTCCTACGGGATGTAACCGGTAAGACCATTCTCATAGATATCGGTGGCAAGGCAGAATCTGATAAGAAAATAGAAAAATGGCAAAAAAAGACGATGACCAGCAATGCCCAGCGAACCTTAATCCCCTATCTTAAAAGTCGAGGAATATCTAAGATTGATCAGCTGATTTTAACCAATACGGACAAGGAACATGTTGGAGATTTGTTGGAGGTGACCAAGTCTTTTCATGTCGGAGAGATTTTAGTATCAAAAGGCAGTTTGAAACAGAAGGAATTTGTGGCAGAACTACAGGCGACTCAAACCAAGGTGCGTAGTGTGACAGTAGGAGAGAACTTGCCAATTTTCGGAAGTCAGTTAGAAGTCCTATTTCCAAGGAAAATTGGAGATGGAGATCATGAAGACTCCCTAGTTCTGTATGGAAAACTACTGGATAAGAACTTTCTTTTTACAGGAAATATGGAGGAGAAAGGAGAGAAGGACATGCTGAAGCACTATCCAGACTTGAAAGTTGATGTCTTGAAAGCTGGCCAACATGGCTCTAAAAACTCATCAAGTTCAGCCTTTTTAGAACAACTCAAACCAGAGATTGCCCTCATCTCAGTTGGAAAGAGTAATCGAATCAAACTACCCCATCAGGAAACCTTGACACGACTGCAAGGTATCAATAGCAAAGTTTACCGAACTGACCAGCAAGGAGCTATACGCTTTAAAGGGTGGAATAGTTGGAAAATCGAAACAGTTAGTTAATGAACACAAACTTTTCAAAAAAATAACTTTTTATCTTGACAAGGGCTAGAAAACTTGGTATCATATAAAAGTTGAGAAAAGCAGAAGTGAGAGCTTCTCGCCTTGTGACATTAAGTTGCCTGGCCCTACGGATGAAAAGTTTCTAAGAAACGCTATCATAACGTGCGGGCTTGTATATTTACGAGTCCGCTATTGTTTTTCTCTAATAAAACAAAAGAGGTGAAAACCATAGCAAAGCAAGACTTATTCATCAATGATGAGATTCGTGTACGTGAAGTTCGCTTGATTGGTCTTGAAGGAGAACAGCTAGGCATCAAGCCACTCAGTGAAGCGCAAGCTTTGGCTGATAACGCTAATGTTGACCTAGTATTGATTCAACCCCAAGCCAAACCGCCTGTTGCAAAAATTATGGACTACGGTAAGTTCAAATTTGAGTACCAGAAGAAGCAAAAAGAACAACGTAAAAAACAAAGTGTTGTTACTGTGAAAGAAGTTCGTCTAAGTCCAACTATTGACAAGGGTGACTTTGATACAAAACTTCGCAATGCACGCAAATTCCTTGAAAAAGGAAATAAAGTTAAGGTATCTATTCGCTTTAAGGGTCGTATGATTACCCATAAAGAGATTGGTGCAAAAGTTTTAGCCGAGTTTGCTGAAGCAACTCAAGATATTGCAATCATCGAACAACGTGCTAAAATGGATGGACGTCAAATGTTCATGCAATTGGCGCCAGCGACTGACAAAAAATAATTGTCAGAAAGTTAAATAAAGGAGAAAAAATCATGCCAAAACAAAAAACACACCGCGCATCAGCTAAACGTTTCAAACGTACAGGTTCTGGTGGACTTAAACGTTTCCGTGCTTACACTTCTCACCGTTTCCACGGAAAAACTAAGAAACAACGTCGTCATCTTCGTAAAGCATCTATGGTGCATTCAGGAGACTACAAACGTATCAAAGCAATGCTTACTCGCTTGAAATAATAGCTTGACTGTAAGTAAACAATTCTAGGAAATATTTGGAGGAAATAAAACATGGCACGTGTTAAAGGTGGCGTTGTATCACGCAAACGTCGTAAACGTATTCTTAAATTAGCAAAAGGTTACTATGGAGCTAAACACATCTTGTTCCGTACTGCAAAAGAACAAGTAATGAACTCTTACTACTATGCATACCGTGACCGTCGTCAGAAAAAACGTGACTTCCGCAAATTGTGGATCACTCGTATCAACGCGGCAGCTCGTATGAACGGACTTTCATACTCACAATTGATGCATGGTTTGAAATTGGCTGAGATCGAAGTTAACCGTAAAATGCTTGCTGACTTGGCTGTTAACGATGCAGCAGCTTTCACAGCTCTTGCAGATGCAGCTAAAGCAAAACTTGGTAAATAATAACAGATAAGACTGGAACAGGATTGTCCCAGTCTTTTTAAAAATAAAGGAGAAAAATATGGTTTCAAAAATGCTACATACTTGCTTGCGAGTAGAAAATCTTGAAAAATCAATTGCATTTTATCAAGATGCTTTTGGATTTAAAGAATTGCGTCGCAGAGATTTTCCAGACCATGCCTTCACGATTGTCTATCTAGGTCTTGAGGGTGACGGCTATGAGTTGGAGTTGACTTATAACTACGATCATGGTCCTTATGTGGTTGGAGATGGGTTTGCCCATATCGCCCTCAGTACACCTGATCTTGAAGCTCTTCATCAAGAACATAGCGCTAAAGGCTATGAGGTGACAGCCCCTAATGGACTTCCAGGAACTCAACCAAACTATTACTTTGTCAAAGACCCTGATGGCTACAAGGTTGAAGTCATTCGTGAAAAATAATCTCGTGAGGTCAAGTAGAATGTTCGTTTTCTACTTGACTTTTTTTAGCTGAAAGAGTATACTAGTAAAAATTTAACCTTTAAGGGGAGTCCAGAGAGACTCACAAGGTGTCAGATAAAAGAATAGTGCAATTTTCTAGAGGAGACTTTTTGAGTGTGCTCTCTTGTGTTGTACGATTTTAACTGAGGCCTTGCACTAGCAAGGTCTTTTCTTTGTCTGGTCCCCTTAAAATTTAAGGAGGAAAAGTCATGAATCCCACATGTAAGAAACGTTTGGGTGCCATTCGTTTGGAAACCATGAAGGTGGTTGCACAGGAGGAAATCGCGCCAGCAATCTTTGAACTAGTCCTAGAAGGAGAAATGGTTGAAGCTATGCGAGCAGGCCAATTTCTTCATCTTCGTGTGCCTGATGATGCCCATCTTTTGCGTCGTCCTATTTCAATTTCGTCTATTGATAAGGTAAAGAAGCAGTGTCATCTCATTTATAGGATTGAGGGAGCTGGGACAGCTATTTTTTCAACCTTAAGTCAGGGAGATACTCTTGATGTGATGGGACCTCAGGGGAATGGATTTGACTTGTCTGATCTGGATGAGCAGAGCCAGATTCTCTTAGTTGGAGGGGGGATTGGTGTACCTCCTTTACTTGAGGTGGCCAAGGAATTGCATGCGCGTGGAGTAAAAGTAGTGACAGTCCTTGGTTTTGCCACTAAGGATGCTGTTATTTTAGAGACGGAATTAGCTCAATATGGTCAAGTCTTTGTAACGACAGATGATGGTTCTTATGGTATCAAGGGAAATGTTTCCGTTGTTATCAAGGATTTAGACAATCAATTTGATGCTGTTTACTCATGTGGGGCGCCTGGAATGATGAAGTATATCAATCAAACCTTTTATAATCACCCAAGAGCCTATCTATCTCTGGAATCTCGTATGGCTTGTGGGATGGGTGCTTGCTATGCCTGCGTCCTAAAAGTGCCAGAAAGCGAGACGGTCAGCCAACGCGTCTGTGAAGATGGGCCTGTTTTCCGCACAGGAACAGTTGTATTATAAGGAGAAAATCATGACTACAAATCGTTTACAAGTTTCTCTACCAGGCTTGGATTTGAAAAATCCGATTATTCCAGCATCAGGCTGTTTTGGTTTTGGTCAAGAGTATGCCAAGTACTATGATTTAGACCTTTTAGGTTCTATTATGATCAAGGCGACAACTCTTGAACCCCGTTTTGGCAATCTAACTCCAAGGGTGGCAGAAACACCCGCTGGTATGCTTAATGCAATCGGCTTGCAAAATCCTGGTTTGGAGGTTGTTTTGGCTGAAAAGTTGCCTTGGCTGGAAAGAGAGTATCCAAATCTTCCTATTATCGCCAATGTGGCTGGTTTTTCAAAACAAGAGTATGCGGCTGTTTCTCATGGTATTTCCAAGGCAGCTAATGTGAAGGCTATTGAGCTCAATATTTCTTGCCCCAATGTAGATCACTGTAATCACGGACTTTTGATAGGTCAAGATCCAGATTTAGCTTATGATGTGGTGAAAGCAGCTGTAGAAGCCTCTGATGTGCCAGTTTATGTCAAACTAACTCCTAGTGTGACCGATATCGTAACAGTCGCAAAGGCAGCAGAGGATGCAGGAGCAAGTGGCTTAACCATGATCAATACTTTAGTCGGTATGCGCTTTGACCTCAAAACTCGCAAACCAATCTTGGCAAATGGAACGGGTGGAATGTCAGGTCCAGCAGTCTTTCCAGTAGCCCTCAAACTCATCCGCCAAGTTGCCCAAACAACAGACCTGCCTATCATTGGAATGGGGGGAGTGGATTCGGCTGAAGCTGCCCTAGAAATGTATCTGGCTGGTGCCTCTGCTATCGGAGTTGGAACAGCCAATTTTACCAATCCATATGCCTGTCCTGATATCATCGAAAATCTACCAAAGGTTATGGATAAATATGGCATCAGCAGTCTAGAAAATCTACGCAAGGAAGTAAAAGAGTCTATGAGATAAACTGCAATCAATCTGTTCTTGATGAACAAAGTTGTCAAGGAAGTAAGTTATAGTTGATTGAATCTAGAATAGTACGCTGTGACTGCTAAAATATTTCTAGAAATTAATTTGACTTTCCTAATTGATTTGTTTATATCTTATTGCAATCTACTATAAAAATCCTGATTTCAAGTAAATCAGGATTTTTTCATGGATGCGATTTTTTCTGGATCTGGTGTGACACGGAGGGTCTTTTGTCCGGTATAGGTTACAAAACCGGGTTTTCCACCTGTTGGTTTGTTGAGTTTCTTGACTTCAATCATATCTACCTGAACCAGATTTGACAGGCGACCTTGAGAGAAGTAGGCGGCTAGCTCTGCTGCGTCTGTCTTGACTTCATCAGATGGGTCAAGATTTCCTGAGATGACAACATGGCTTCCAGGAATGTCCTTGGCATGGAACCAAAGTTCCTCCTTGCGGGCCATTTTAAAGGTTAGCTCTTCGTTTTGTAGGTTGTTTCGGCCGACATAGATGATGGTTTTGCCATCGCTTGCTAGATATTGTTCTGGTTTTTTGCGTTTCTGGATTTTCTCCCGTTGTCTTCTGCGGATAAAACCTGTTTGAATCAATTCTTCACGGATTTCAGCGATTTCTTCCAGTCCAGCTTGGTTGAGGACGGTCTCTACACTTTCCAAATAGAGAATGGTTGCCTTGGTTTCCTCAATCAGATCAGTCAAGTATTTGACAGCTTCTTTGAGTTTCTGATACCGTTTAAAGTAGCGTTGGGCATTCTGGTTGGGTGTCAGAGCCTTATCAAGCGCAATGGTGATAGGTTGATTAGTATAGTAGTTGTCTAGGATAACCTGGTCTTGGTCGTTAGGCACTTGGTGGAGGAAGGTTGTCAGTAATTCTCCTTTTTGACGAAATTCTTCAGCATTGTCTGTCGCCAGCAACTCTTTTTCTTGTTTTTTCAGCTTATGACGATTTTTCTGAAGTTCATTTTCAACACGACGAATCAGTTCGCTGGCTTGCTGTTTGACGCGGTCGCGCTCAGCCTTGTCCTTATAGTAGGTATCCAAGAGCTCTGAAAGGCTAGCAGAAGGCTCCCCTACACGAGTCGCAAAAGGAACTGGACTGAAGGATGTCTCTGTCAAGCAGGGCTTGGTTTCTTGACTGAAAAAGTTACGGAAAGTAGATAGTTTATCACTAACCAGAATGTTTTCCAATTCATTTGCAGTATCGCGTCCCAGACCTTGAAAGAGGCTTTGAAGGTTTTTAGCTGTCGTTTCCTGTGTTTGTAGGATTTCAAAGAGCTTTTCATCCTTGATAGTAAAAGGATTGAGAGATTCGGTACTTGGCGGAGCGATATAGGTCGATCCAGGAAGCAAGGTGCGGTAGCTATTTTGTGAAAAGCCGACGTGTTTAATGACTTCGAGGATTTTATGACTGCTCTTATCGACCAGTAGAATATTACTGTGTTTGCCCATGATTTCGATAATCAAAGTAGCCTGAATATGGTCCCCAATCTCGTTTTTATTGGAAACCGTTATTTCCACAATGCGGTCATTTTCAATCTGCTCGATCGATTCAATCAGGGCCCCCTGCAAATACTTTCTCAAAACCATGATAAAGGTAGAAGGATGGGCTGGGTTTTCAAAAGTTGTTTGGGTCAGCTGAATGCGTCCAAAAACTGGATGGGCAGAAAGGAGCAGGCGATGGCTTTGGCGATTGCTGCGAATTTGCAAGACTAATTCTTGTTCAAAAGGCTGATTGATTTTCTGGATGCGACCATTCACTAATTCTCTTCGCAATTCCTCAACCATGTGGTGTAAAAAAAATCCGTCAAATGACATCGTTCTCTCCTTGTGATTGTATTCCATAGTATTATATCAAAAAGGTAGAATAAAATCATAGAAATGTGATATAATAAAGCCAAGTAAAGAGAATCGAGAAATACATGTATATTGAAATGGTAGATGAAACTGGTCAAGTTTCAAAAGAAATGTTGCAACAAACCCAAGAAATTTTGGAATTTGCAGCCCAAAAATTAGGCAAAGAAGACAAGGAGATGGCAGTCACTTTTGTGACCAATGAGCGTAGTCATGAACTCAATCTGGAGTACCGTGACACGGACCGCCCGACAGATGTTATCAGTCTTGAATATAAACCAGAGTTGGAAATTGCCTTTGACGAAGAGGATTTGCTTGAAAATCCTGAATTGGCAGAGATGATGTCTGAGTTTGATGCCTATATTGGGGAACTTTTCATCTCTATCGATAAGGCTCATGAGCAGGCCGAGGAATACGGTCACAGCTTTGAGCGTGAGATGGGCTTCTTGGCAGTACACGGCTTTTTACATATCAATGGCTATGATCACTACACTCCGGAAGAAGAAGCGGAGATGTTCGGTTTACAAGAAGAAATTTTGACAGCCTATGGACTCACAAGACAATAAACGAAAATGGAAAAATCGTGACCTGATATCTAGTTTAGAATTTGCTCTCACAGGAATTTTGACTGCAATCAAGGAAGAACGCAATATGCGAAAACATGCAGTGACGGCTCTTGTAGTCATTCTTGCAGGTTTAGTTTTTCAGGTGTCACGAATCGAATGGCTCTTTCTCCTATTGAGCATTTTCTTGGTAGTAGCTTTTGAAATTATCAATTCTGCTATTGAAAATGTGGTGGATTTGGCCAGTCACTATCACTTTTCCATGCTGGCTAAAAATGCCAAGGATATGGCGGCTGGCGCGGTATTAGTGGTCTCTCTTTTCGCAGCCTTAACAGGCGCATTGATTTTTCTCCCACGAATCTGGGATTTATTATTTTAAACAGTAAGAGGAAATTATGACATTTAAATCAGGCTTTGTAGCCATTTTAGGACGTCCCAATGTTGGGAAGTCAACCTTTTTAAATCACGTTATGGGGCAAAAGATTGCCATCATGAGTGACAAGGCGCAGACAACGCGCAACAAAATTATGGGAATTTACACGACTGATAAGGAACAAATCGTCTTTATTGATACGCCAGGGATTCACAAGCCTAAAACGGCTCTTGGAGATTTCATGGTCGAATCCGCCTACAGCACTCTCCGTGAAGTAGATACAGTTCTCTTTATGGTTCCAGCTGATGAAGCGCGTGGTAAGGGGGACGATATGATTATCGAGCGTCTGAAAGCTGCTAAGGTTCCTGTGATTTTGGTGGTCAATAAGATTGATAAGGTTCATCCTGACCAGCTATTGTCTCAAATTGATGATTTCCGTAATCAGATGGATTTCAAGGAAATTGTTCCTATTTCGGCCCTTCAGGGGAATAATGTCTCACGTTTAATCGATATTCTCAGTGAAAATCTTGAGGAAGGTTTCCAATATTTCCCAGCGGATCAAATTACAGGCCACCCAGAGCGATTCTTGGTATCCGAAATGATTCGTGAGAAAGTATTGCACCTTACTCGTGAGGAAATTCCACACTCAGTTGCAGTAGTGGTGGACTCTATGAAACGAGACGAGGATACAGACAAGGTTCATATTCGAGCAACTATCATGGTCGAACGTGATAGCCAAAAAGGGATTATCATCGGTAAAGGTGGTGCTATGCTTAAGAAAATTGGTAGTATGGCACGTCGTGATATCGAACTCATGCTAGGAGACAAGGTTTTCCTAGAAACATGGGTCAAGGTAAAGAAAAACTGGCGCGATAAAAAGCTAGATTTGGCTGACTTTGGCTATAACGAAAAAGAATATTAAGAAGAGGTCGGCACTAGCCTGCTTCTTGTTTTTAGAGAAGGAGGAGTTATGCCTGAATTACCTGAGGTTGAAACCGTTCGTCGTGGATTAGAAAAATTGATTTTGGGAAAGAAGATTTCGAGTGTAGAAATTCGCTATCCCAAGATGATTAAGACAGATTTGGACGAGTTTCAAAAGGAAGTGCCTGGCCAAGTTGTTGAGTTAATGGGGCGCCGTGGAAAATATTTGCTTTTTTACCTGACAGACAAGGTCTTGATTTCCCATCTGCGGATGGAGGGCAAGTATTTTTACTATCCGGACCAGGTTCCTGAACGCAAGCACGCCCATGTTTTCTTCCGGTTTGAAGATGAGGGCACGCTTGTTTATGAGGATGTACGCAAGTTTGGTACTATGGAACTCTTGGCGCCTGATCTTTTGCAAGCCTACTTTATTTCTAAAAAATTAGGGCCTGAACCAAGCGAACAAGACTTTGATTTGCAGGTCTTTCAAGCTGCCCTAGCTAAGTCTAAAAAGCCTATCAAATCCCACCTTTTAGACCAGACCTTGGTAGCTGGCCTTGGTAATATCTATGTAGATGAGGTTCTCTGGCGAGCTCAGATTCATCCAGCAAGACCTTCTCATACTTTGACGGCAGAAGAAGTAACAGCCATTCATGACCAGACCATTGCTGTTTTGGGACAGGCTGTTGAAAAAGGTGGCTCGACCATTCGGACCTATACCAATGCCTTTGGGGAAGACGGAACCATGCAGGATTTTCATCAGGTCTATGACAAGGCTGGTCAAAAATGCTCACGCTGTGGAACTGTGATTGAGAAAATTCAACTAGGCGGACGTGGAACCCACTTTTGTCCAAACTGTCAAAGGAGGGACTGATGGGAAGAATCATCGGAATCACTGGGGGAATTGCCTCTGGTAAGTCAACCGTGACAAATTTTCTAAGACAGGAGGGCTTTCAAGTGGTGGATGCTGACGCAGTCGTCCACCAACTACAGAAACCTGATGGTCGTCTATTTGAGGCTCTAGTCCAGCATTTTGGTCAAGAAATAATCCTTGAAAATGGAGAACTCAATCGCCCTCTCCTAGCTAGTCTTATCTTTTCAAATCCTGAAGAACGAGAATGGTCTAAGCGAATCCAAGGAGAGATTATTCGTGAAGAGTTGGCTACTTTGAGAGACCAGTTGGCTCAGACAGAAGAGATTTTCTTCATGGATATTCCCCTGCTTTTTGAACAAGACTACAGCGCTTGGTTTGATGAGACGTGGTTGGTCTATGTGGACCGTGATGTCCAAGTAGAACGTCTAATGAAAAGAGACCACTTGTCCAAAGAAGAAGCGGAGTCTCGTCTGGCAGCCCAGTGGCCTTTAGAGAAAAAGAAAGATTTAGCCAGCCATATTCTTGACAACAATGGCAATCAGGAACAGCTTCTCACTCAGGTGGTCTCCCTGCTTGAGGGAGGTAAGCAAGATGATAGAGATTAACTGGAAGGATAATCTGCGCATTGCCTGGTTTGGTAATTTTCTGACAGGAGCCAGTATTTCCTTAGTTGTGCCTTTTATGCCCATCTTTGTAGAAAATCTAGGTGTAGGGAGTGAGCAAGTTGCTTTTTTTGCAGGTTTAGCCATTTCTGTATCTGCTATTTCCGCGGCGCTCTTTTCTCCTATCTGGGGGATTCTTGCTGACAAATACGGTCGAAAACCCATGATGATTCGTGCGGGTCTGGCCATGACTATCACTATGGGGGGATTGGCTTTTGTGCCAAATATTTATTGGTTAATCTTTCTTCGTTTACTGAATGGTGTATTTGCGGGTTTTGTTCCTAATGCCACAGCTTTGATAGCCAGTCAAGTTCCCAAGGAGAAATCAGGCTCTGCCTTAGGTACTTTGTCTACAGGCGTAGTTGCAGGTACTCTAACTGGTCCCTTTATCGGGGGATTTATTGCAGAATTATTTGGCATTCGTACAGTTTTCTTACTGGTTGGTAGTTTTCTATTCTTAGCTGCTGTTTTGACTATTTGCTTTATCAAGGAAGATTTTCAACCAGTAGCCAAGGAAAAGGCCATCCCAACAAAGGAATTATTTACATCAGTTAAATATCCCTATCTTTTGGTCAATCTCTTTCTGACCAGTTTTGTCATCCAATTTTCAGCCCAATCAATCGGCCCTATCTTAGCTCTGTATGTACGCGACTTAGGCCAGACAGAGAATCTTCTTTTTGTCTCTGGTTTGATTGTATCCAGTATGGGCTTTTCCAGCATGATGAGTGCAGGAGTTATGGGTAAGCTAGGTGACAAGGTGGGCAATCATCGCCTCTTGGTTGTAGCCCAGTTTTATTCAGTCATTATCTATCTCCTCTGTGCCAATGCCTCTAACCCCCTTCAACTAGGACTCTATCGTTTCCTCTTTGGCTTGGGGACAGGTGCCTTGATTCCTGGAGTTAATGCTTTTCTCAGTAAGATGACCCCAAAATCAGGTATTTCAAGAGTATTTGCCTTCAATCAGGTATTCTTTTATCTGGGAGGTGTTGTTGGTCCCATGGCAGGTTCTGCAGTAGCAGGAAAATTTGGCTACCATGCTGTCTTTTATGCGACAAGCCTTTGTGTTGCCTTTAGTTGTCTCTTTAACCTGCTTCAATTTCGAACATTATTAAAAGTAAAGGAAATCTAGTGCGAGTAAAAATTAATCTCAAATGCTCCTCTTGTGGCAGTATCAATTACCTAACTAGTAAAAACTCAAAAACCCATCCAGACAAGATTGAGGTTTTAAAGTATTGTCCCAAGGAAAGAAAAGTAACCCTACATCTTGAATCTAAGTAGATTTTATGGTAAAATAATAAGGATTTTAAGGAGTTTGATATGTATAACCTATTATTAACCATTTTATTAGTATTATCTGTTGTGATTGTGATTGCAATTTTCATGCAACCAACCAAAAACCAATCCAGCAATGTATTTGATGCCAGCTCAGGTGATTTGTTTGAACGCAGTAAAGCACGCGGTTTTGAAGCTGTAATGCAGCGTTTGACAGGGATTTTAGTCTTTTTCTGGCTAGCCATTGCCTTAGCATTGACGGTATTATCAAGTAGATAAGAAAATAATGGGCAGGACTAGGTCTTTGCCTCTTTTTATTTTTAAAGGATGTTTAAGAAGGTTTTGCAGTAAAAGAAAAGAAAAAATCTAGAAAGAAAATATGAAAGATAGAATAAAAGAATATTTACAAGATAAGGGAAAGGTAACTGTCAATGACTTGGCTCAGGCTTTGGGAAAAGCCGGATCCAAGGATTTTCGTGAGTTGATTAAAACCTTGTCCCTAATGGAAAGAAAGCACCAGATTCGCTTTGAAGAAGATGGAAGTCTGCCCTTGGAAGCCAAGAAAAAACACGAGATTACCCTCAAGGGGATTTTTCATGCCCATAAAAATGGCTTTGGCTTTGTCAGTCTAGAAGGCGAGGAGGACGACCTTTTTGTAGGAAAAAACGATGTCAACTATGCTATTGATGGTGATACTGTTGAGGTCGTCATTAAGAAAGTTGCTGACCGCAATAAGGGAACAGCAGCCGAAGCTAAAATTATTGATATTTTAGAACACAGCCTGACAACAGTTGTCGGCCAAATCGTTCTAGATCAGGAAAAGCCTAAGTATGCGGGTTACATCCGTTCAAAAAATCAGAAAATCAGCCAACCAATCTATGTTAAGAAACCAGCCCTTAAACTAGAAGGAACAGAGGTTCTTAAGGTCTTTATCGATAAATACCCAAGCAAGAAACACGATTTCTTTGTCGCGAGTGTACTAGATGTGGTGGGGCACTCGACGGATGTCGGAATTGATGTTCTTGAGGTTTTGGAGTCTATGGACATTGTCTCAGAATTTCCAGAGACTGTTGTTAAGGAAGCAGAAAGTGTTCCTGATGCTCCGTCTCAAAAGGATATGGAAGGTCGTCTGGATTTGAGAGATGAGATTACCTTCACCATTGATGGCGCGGATGCCAAGGACTTGGACGATGCGGTGCATATCAAGGCCTTGAAAAATGGAAATCTGGAGCTTGGTGTTCACATTGCAGATGTTTCCTATTATGTGACCGAGGGTTCGGCCCTTGACAAGGAAGCCCTTAACCGCGCGACTTCTGTTTACGTGACAGACCGCGTGGTGCCAATGCTTCCAGAACGACTGTCAAACGGAATTTGCTCTCTCAATCCTCAAGTTGATCGCCTGACCCAGTCAGCCATCATGGAGATTGATAAACATGGTCGTGTTGTCAACTACACCATTACACAAACGGTTATTAAGACTAGCTTCCGTATGACCTATAGTGATGTCAATGATATCCTAGCTGGCGACGAGGAAAAGCGGCAAGACTATCAGAAAATTGTTCCTAGTATCGAACTTATGGCCAAGCTTCATGAAACTTTAGAAAACATGCGTGTGAAACGTGGAGCCCTCAATTTTGATACCAATGAAGCAAAGATTTTAGTGGATAAGCAAGGTAAGCCTGTTGATATCGTTCTTCGTCAGCGTGGTGTTGCCGAGCGCATGATTGAGTCCTTCATGTTGATGGCCAATGAAACAGTTGCTGAGCATTTTAGCAAGCTGGATTTGCCTTTCATCTATCGAATTCATGAGGAGCCAAAGGCTGAAAAGGTTCAGAAGTTTATTGATTATGCTTCGAGTTTTGGCTTGCGCATTTATGGGACTGCCAGTGAGATTAGTCAGGAGACTCTTCAAGACATCATGCGTACGGTTGAGGGAGAACCTTATGCGGATGTATTGTCCATGATGCTTCTTCGCTCTATGCAGCAGGCTCGCTATTCGGAGCACAATCATGGCCACTATGGATTAGCGGCTGACTATTACACTCACTTTACCAGTCCGATTCGCCGTTATCCAGACCTTCTTGTTCACCGTATGATTCGGGATTACGGCTGTTCTAAGGAAATAGCAGAGCATTTTGAACAGGTCATTCCAGAGATTGCGACCCAGTCTTCCAATCGTGAGCGTCGTGCTATCGAGGCCGAGCGTGAAGTCGAAGCTATGAAAAAGGCTGAGTACATGGAAGAGTACGTGGGCGAAGAGTATGATGCAGTTGTATCAAGTATTGTCAAGTTCGGTCTTTTTGTCGAATTGCCAAACACGGTTGAAGGCTTGATTCACATCACTAATCTACCTGAATTTTATCATTTCAATGAGCGTGATTTGACCCTGCGTGGGGAGAAATCAGGAACAACCTTCCGTGTAGGTCAGCAAATCCGTATCCGAGTTGAAAGAGCGGATAAGATGACGGGCGAAATTGATTTCTCTTACATTCCAAGTGAGTTTGATGTGATTGAAAAAGGTTTGAAACAGTCTAGTCGTAGTGATAGAGGGCGTGGTTCAAATCGTCGTTCAGATAAGAAGGAAGACAAGAGAAAATCAGGACGCTCAAATGATAAGCGCAAGCATTCACAAAAAGACAAGAAGAAAAAAGGAAAGAAACCTTTTTATAAGGAAGTAGCTAAGAAAGGAGCCAAACATGGCAAAGGGCGAGGGAAAGGTCGTCGCACAAAATAAAAAGGCGCGTCACGACTATACAATCGTAGATACGCTAGAAGCAGGAATGGTCCTGACTGGAACTGAAATCAAGAGTGTACGAGCTGCTCGAATCAATCTCAAGGATGGCTTTGCCCAAGTGAAAAATGGGGAGGTCTGGTTGAGCAATGTTCATATCGCTCCTTACGAAGAGGGAAATATCTGGAATCAAGAACCAGAACGTCGTCGCAAACTCCTGCTCCATAAGAAACAAATCCAAAAATTAGAACAAGAGACTAAAGGGACAGGAATGACCCTGGTTCCACTCAAGGTCTATATTAAAGATGGCTATGCTAAGCTTCTTTTAGGTTTAGCTAAAGGGAAGCATGACTATGATAAACGGGAGTCTATCAAGCGACGTGAGCAAAATCGCGACATCGCGCGCGTGATGAAAGCAGTCAACCAGCGATAAAAAGAGGAATGAAGATGGAAAAACTAGTTGCCTATAAACGCATGCCTTTGTGGACTAAAGAAACCATGCCAGAGGCGGTTCAGCAGAAACACAATACCAAGGTTGGGACTTGGGGGAAAATTACTGTCTTGAAGGGAGCTCTCAAGTTTATTGAATTGACAGAAGATGGTGAGAGTTTAGCTGAGCACCTCTTTGAAGCAGGAGCCGACAATCCCATGGCACAACCTCAAGCCTGGCATCGAGTGGAGGCGGCCACAGATGATGTGGAATGGTACTTGGAATTTTATTGTAAACCTGAGGACTATTTCCCTAAGAAATACAATACCAATCCTGTTCATTCAGAAGTTCTGGAAGCTATGCAAACAGTGAAACCGGGTAAAGCCTTGGATTTAGGCTGTGGTCAGGGGCGTAATTCCCTATTTTTAGTCCAGCAAGGTTTTGATGTGACGGCTGTAGATCAAAATGAACTGGCTCTTGAAATCTTGCAAAGCATTGTGGAGCAGGAAGATTTGGACATGCCTGTTGGTCTTTACGATATCAATTCAGCTAGCATCGGGCAAGACTATGATTTTATCGTATCAACTGTTGTTCTCATGTTTCTACAAGCGGATCGCATTCCTGCAATTATCAAAAATATGCAGGAGCATACCACGGTCGGTGGTTATAATCTTATCGTTTGTGCCATGGACACGGAGGATTATCCTTGCTCGGTTAACTTCCCATTCACATTTAAAGAGGGAGAATTGGCAGACTACTACAAGGATTGGGAGTTGGTCAAGTACAATGAAAATCCAGGTCATTTGCACCGTCGTGATGAGAATGGCAATCGTATTCAACTACGCTTTGCGACCATGCTAGCTAAGAAAATCAAATAAACATGAATGAAGGTTGGGGAATTCCCTAACCTTTTTAAAAATGCCAAATGTTATAAAAATGTAATATTTCTGACAATATGATTTTTATTTCAAAAAAATATATAATTATATTACAAAAGAACCTTTATGCGTATATATATATATATATATATACGCATAAAAATTATAATAGATTAAAAAATATGAAAAATGTTCTATTGAATTTTTATAGTAAAAGAGTATCATATAATATGATAAATTATTTATTTTGGAGGAAATTAAATGTTTCATAAAGGTAAACACGATCGTGAAAAGCAATTACGTTTTTCTATTCGTAAGGTCAGCTTTGGTGCAGCTAGTGTCGCAGTAGCTGCATTGTTCATGTTTTTAGGAAATGGAGCAGTATCTGCTGCAGAGCAAGGAGTGCCTTCAACTAATGGGGAGACTCAAGCACCGCAACCTAAAGATCAGAATGTCCAGAATGGGACCTACGAAGGGAACACAGTAGCAATTAGTCCTGCTGCAACAGTAGAGACAAATACTCAACCTTCAACAGTTGAAAATAATCCTTCTCCAGAATCATCACCTCAGAAGGTGGAGACTCTAGATAGGAAAGAATTAACAGATTTAATCAAAGAAATTGATGGAAAGTTTGCTAAAGGAACCTATGCTACTAAAACAGAAGAAAGCGTTAACAATCTTAGAACTGTTTTAGAAGAAGCAAGAACAGTTTTAAATAATGCGAAAACACAAGCTGAATTATCACAAGCACAAGCTAAATTAGTTACAGCAACAACAAAATTACAAACAAAACCAGAAGAGAAAAAAGAAGTAGCAGTAGATACGACAAATGGAAAAGCTACTGTAGGTAAAAAAGCAACAAATACTGAGAAATCTTCAGAATCTAACTCGATTGCAAACTCAGGTTCTAAAGATGAACGTAATGGAAAAGTATTAGATACAAATAATCCATTCCGTACAGATACAACCCCTAGTACGACAGATGATACATCAGCAAATCAAGTATTTGATAATCCAGTAGAAGGTGCCGATGTAAAAACCCTTTCAAATAAGTTGGAATCATTGCCTGAGACGATTCAGAACAATGAAAAAATTCAGAATATGGATGAACTTGGAGATAAAACAGGGATTGCAAGAGGGGATGTAAAAGAAATTCATGAATTTGGGGGATGGAATGCTGTTACTGCAGATGGAAATCCAGGAAAATTTGCTATAGCAAGAAAAACGGATAAGGGAGTATTTCCAATTGAGACAGTTAACACAGTATGGAGTTCTGGAAGAAAAATATATCAAACTTGGGTATTAGAGCAATCTTTTGATAGAACTAGTGATTATATGTTATTCTTATCAAAAGTTAGGACACAGGCAAATAGAGAAGAAGAAACGTTTGATGGTTCTAAGTATGTGCATACAGGTGAACCCGGAAATATTGCTAAAGGTGTTAAAGGATTTAATGGAATTCAAAAAACATTTAAAGCATACTCAAAAGAACACGGTTCCAAAGTAGTTGTGTCATTCAAAACTGGATATACTGGAGATATTGAAGGTACTAAAGCACAGTATAAGGTCGAAGTAATCATTAATCGTAATGGAAAAGAAGAAAAATTATACGATCAAACATTTAAACCACAAGAAGCTCAACAAAATGATGAAATGACAGTTGTTAAAGCAAGTGATGGGAAAAATAATCCTCCAAGCTTTAGTACACCAGATACACCGTCACCAGCAAAAGAAGCTTTGGATGCGAAAATTGCTAATAATAAACCAAATGGTACGGGTGGAACATTTACTAGTAAGGAGATTGAAATACCTAAAGGTGTAACTGAATATACAGTTCGAATTAGTTCAGCAGATAATCAACATTTGGGAATGGGATATCAATCAGTGCATAGACACTATGCACTCCCACTGACAGGTTCAGATTTTTCAATTAAACAAGATACAAAAAATGTTGCGAAGGATTTACTACAGAGAATCTATACTAGATTAGTAGAACAAAAATCAGAAGATACTAAGTGGTCTACTCCTGAAACTAAGGGTGCTTATGAAACAAAATTGACAGAGATTGATAATTTACTTAATTCAGGAATAAATACTACAAGTAACTATAAAGAATCTGCTAAGTTACTTATTGAAAAATATAACTCTTTGAACAATAGAGATACAATTGTTGAAGCAGCGAAAGCGGACTTAGTCGAAGCAGCGAAAGCCGAAAAAGCAGAAATCGCAGCAGATAAGAGCTTAACAGAAGCTGAGCGTAAAGAAAAAGAAACAGCAGTAGATACTAAGAAAGCCGAAGAAGAAGCTAAGATTACAGCAGCCGAAAACGCTGATAAAGTAGCCGAAGCAAAAACAGCAGGTGTCACAGCCATTAAAGGAGTGCACACACCAGGAAACTTAGATACTGTAAAAGAAGCAGCGAAAGCGGACTTAGTCGAAGCAGCGAAAGCCGAAAAAGCAGAAATCGCAGCAGATAAGAGCTTAACAGAAGCTGAGCGTAAAGAAAAAGAAACAGCAGTAGATACTAAGAAAGCCGAAG